>CAMYOI010000775.1 GCA_947259955.1 uncultured Gammaproteobacteria bacterium | reverse complement strand
GACATCAGTGATCGCCCCGCCTCCCGCACGCGTTCCACCAGTTTTTCCATGTGGACCGCCCGGGTGGTGTGGCTGCAGATACACACTCGCAATGCCGGTCGACCGAAAACGTCTGTTGGCGACAGGTAATATTCGCCTTCACCCTGCAATTGAGTGCGTATTTGCGAATTCAATCGATCCACGCCGGCCGGGTGTTGCGCCAGATCCGGAGGATCGTAACGAAAGCAGCAGATGGAAAGATCAGGATCGTTGATCAACTCAAGGTCATCCGCGTCACGGACAAGTCGCGCCAGGTAGGCCGCACACTCGTGGTTGTGTTCCACATTGCGACCGAGTAACTCACTGCCGAAGTAGCGCAACGCAATGTAAGCCGGGAGGCCCCTGAAGCGCCGGGACAGCTCCGGGCTGAAGTGAAAGAACATGTGCTCCTCGGGCGGGCCGTCCTTCGCAAACTGCACGTAGTCCGAGCGTGTATAAAACACGTTACGTGCCTCGCCTGGATTTCGGTACAACACCACGCTGCCGTCGAATCCAAGATAGAACCATTTGTGGAGATCCATGCAGATCGAATCCGCGCGCTCAATCCCGGCAAACCTGGGTCTCAATTTCTGGCTCAGCAATCCCGCACCTCCGTAGGCGGCGTCTACGTGGAACCAGATGTTTCGAACTCCGCAGATATCCGCTATCGAATCGAGCGGATCGATCGATCCGGTTACCGTCGCCCCGGCGGTCCCGACGACGCACACCGGCACACGGCCCCGGCTTCCGCACTCGTCCAGCACTGCGGTCAGGTGATCCGGCCGCATGCGGAAATGTTCGTCGTGATCCACCAGGAGCACCTGGTCCACACCCAGCCCCAGAACGATCGCCGCCCGCTGCATTGAAAAGTGCGCCATTTTCGATGTCACGATGACCGGTTGCCCCTTATCGTAGCTCCCGATCCCCCGGTTCAGGTATTCGCTGCCAATGGCGGAATAGAGCGCCGCGGTCATGCTCGACAGATTGGCCACGGACCCGCAGCTCACAATCGCCCCCTCCGCACCCGCCGGCATGCCGGTCAGCTGCCGCATCCAGTCCAGCACCGTTCTTTCCACCGTTACCGGGCCGGGGGCACCCGCATAGCCTATGGTGTTCTGGTTCAGCGCCGCGACCATGGCGTGGGACAGCGGGTCCGTCGGCAGGCCCGAACCGGCGACATAGCCATAGAAACCGGGATGGGCGTTCCGACGACAGTGGTCGATCACGACGGACTGGACCTCGCTCATCACCATCTCCAGTGAGGTGCCTGTCACAGGAAACTCACGCGGCAGCCGGGCAAAAAGCTCTGCTGCGGGAACGGATTCAACGATGGGCGACCGGGTCGAATCCCGGATTATGGGGGCAATGACGGCGTCGATATCAATCTCGGGCAGTGCACCTATTTCGAAGCGTTGTTCGATGCCTGGAGGATGGATTGTCATGAGATAGAAAACTTTGCTCAAGTCATTTATCAAGAAATACATATTCTTAACCTATTTCAATAAGTTGCAACACATTATTAAAGCAAGACCCGTACCAGGATTGCGGGGCTGATGCCAGATTTTGTCGAATGCCTGAATCCTGTGAGACTTGTCGTTTCGAGCGATGCCGACGACCGCATTGACAGGCCATTGCAGTGCATTCAATTCGTCGGCGCCCCGCCCTCCTTGATCCGGCGGGCGACGAAGGCTTCCAATTCCTCCCGAATCCCCTGATCCAGTGGCGGCTGTTCATACGCTTCCACTAGACGCTTGTAGATCCTGTGCGCCCGATGCGTCGCATCCACCGACCCATCCTCAGCCCAGGTCTCGTAATTCCGCCAGTCGGACAGGATGGGCTTGTAGAATGCAGTCTCATAACGGTCGAGCGTGTGCGGTGTGCTAAAAAAATGCCCGCCGGGTCCGACGTCGCGTATGGCTTCCACCGCCAGATCGTCAGAGGTGACGCCCAGCGGCTCCAGGAAAGCCGCCATCATCTGCATGATTTCGGCATCGATGATAAATTTTTCGAACGAAGCGGTCAGCCCCCCCTCGAGCCATCCGCAGCCGTGGTAGATCATGTTGGCTCCCCCCATCACCGCGGCCCAGGTGACCATCATCGATTCGTATACGGCCTGGGCATCCGGCGCATTCGATGCGTTCACGTTGGATGAACGATACGGCACGCCGTAGCGACGTACGAGCTGGCCGCCGATCAGCGTCGCCTTGGCATTTTCGGGGGTTCCGAAAGCGGGCGAGCCGGTTTTCATATCCACGTTGGAGGTGAATCCGCCGTAGATGACCGGGGCGCCCGCCTTGACCATCTGCGTGAACGCCAGGCCGGCCATGGCTTCCGCGTTCTGCTGAGTCAGTGCGCCGGCCACGGTCACAGGAGCCATCGCCCCCGACAGAGTGAACGGCGTGATGCTGATGACCTGGTTGCGACTCGACATCTCGATGATACCCCACAGCATCGGGATGTCGAACTGCAGCGGAGAGTTGGCGTTGATATTGGAGGTCAGGCTGGGCTCCCGCAGCAGCAGATCTTCGCCGATACCGCGGGCGATACGCGCCATCTCGATCACGTCCAGAATCCGTTCCCTGCCCAGTGAATAGCCGGAAAATGGCTTGTCCGTGAGTTCGATACGAGTCAGCGTAGACGTGAGGTGTCGGATTGCCGGTTCCACATCCAGCGGCTCCACGGGGTGGCCGAGGGTCATGTGGACGATATTCAGCGACTGGGCCAGCTTGAGGAAATCACAGTAGTCTGCATAGTTGCCGTCACGCCGCCCTCGCTCGATGTCGGACACGTTGGGCGGGCTGCTAACCGAGCCGATATTGAGAAATTTTTCTCCGAAGCGGAGATTTCGTTCCGGATTTCGCGCGTGCAGCGTGAACCGGTCTGGGATGGTTTCGAGCGACTTCTCGATCAGTCCCCGGTCGAACCGGACCCGGGCACCGTCCTTGTCCACATCCGCACCCGCCGCTTTCAGGATTTCGCTCGCTTGCGGCAGCAGGAAATTGATGCCGATGTCTTCCAGCACCGTAAGCGAGGCGTTGTGTATGGCCTCGATTTCATCCGCCGACAGGAGTTCTACCGGGTGGTACGGATTTCGAAGCTGGCGAAACGGCGGCTGATCCAGTTCTTTCCCCGCCCTGTCGGTACGGCGCCGCCGGCGGCTATCGGTCCGTGACCTTCTAGGCATCGTTTGGTACTGCGGGGCGGAGGTGGCTTATCGAGTGAAGTGGTTTCGGGTTTTACAGTTCTATTCCCGGGAGATCCAGACCCTTTTCCCTGGCACATTCGATCGCCAGTTCGTATCCCGCATCGGCGTGACGCTTGACGCCGGTGGCCGGGTCGTTCCACAGCACCCGTTCGATGCGCTTCGCCGCCGCGTCCGTGCCGT
>CAMYOI010000774.1:3238-5214 GCA_947259955.1 uncultured Gammaproteobacteria bacterium | reverse complement strand
ATGGTAGGTCAGCAAATTGCCCGAAGGAGACGTTCGGAGAGGTTCGCATGAGGACAGTCCACCGGCCATGAACCGAGCGCAACATACAAGAAAACTTGCGTCTTGAATGTCCGCTTTCCTGATTATTTATTATAGCGTCCTATCACCGCAAACGGTTGTTGGGAGCAAACACGCCGTGGAAGCGGGTGAGGTTGACCCTTGGTTTCGGTATCAGGGTGGCCAGCCGGGCGATGAAGTCCAGGGGTTCGAAGATCACATGGGTGCTGCCATCGCGATACGGTGTCTTCAACTCGTAGCGCACCTTGCCGTGGGCAGATGTCTAGCCTGTGTTTGTGCCGAGAATGAGTTTGCGCATGAAAACCCAAAACAATCGTCAGCAGAGCAAGAATACCCAGAGTCTCTATATGGTAAGACTCGACTACGGGGGTTAAGTCGCTGCCTAAGATCTTGGGATTAAGCGCAAGCGTGAACAAAACAAATATCCACAATGCGACTTTCATCCAGAGCGGGAATTCTTCGCGTTGTACCCACTGACGCGCAATGAGATAACAGGCGGGAATGACCCCGACGGCGTGTTGACCCCAGGTGATCGGGGAATACAACAGTATGAGTATCGAAATCGCGGCGCATTCCCACAATATGGATTCATCCGTTCGTTCGCACACTGGGTCACGCAGCTTCCAGGCGATATAAGCGAGCAGTGCGCCCATGATTGCCCAGATCAGCCAACCTGCCAGATCAGGGGACAGGTCAAAGAGATCGAGGTACAGTGGATGGTCGACACGTCCGCGGTGACCTTCGGGCAATACGACCAGATAGCGCGCCAGGGTCGGTCGCAGCGACATATTCTGGTACTCGGCGTCGCCGAGCACGCCGTACGAGGGATCTTTTTGGGAAACTCCTGATACGATCCCGGAAGTCCATTTGTCAACGTGCCGCATGTAGTCACCCGGACCTAATTTCAGGATTGGCGCGATGGTAAACAAAGCGGTGAACAAAAGGCTGGTTGCCGCCATCTTCCACTGCCGCTTCAGCACGAAATAGGATAAAAACAACAGCGGTGTGCATTTGAGCGCAGCAGCAAAACCCAGGCACATCCCCCCCATCCATTCTCGGCGGATTGACCATAGATAGACAGCCAACCATGTTAGTGCCACAAGCGACAGGTTTGGCAGGCACTCTACCAGATCGCGAAGCCAGTAGCGGGATGAGAGAAATAACGTCAGCAGCAGGATTGTAATAAACTGCTCACGACTGTACGGCAGTACGGAGACGGTCAGGCGATGCAGTACCCAGAATAATAACACCACCGCTAGCAGCGACAGTGGATAAATTAGGATTTGTGCGGTATGCGCCGGCAGAACGGAAAGTGGCGCATGGACCATGCCCCAAAACGGCGGGTAGGGGGTGTTAAGGCCATCCGTGTACAGAAACACGCCGTTGGCAAAACGGCGGCCCCACTCCCAATGATTTTGAAAGTCACCATAGGGTCGTTGAAGAATGCGGGCAAACTGGACGATAACCGCAGCCAGCACCAGTCCAAAACCCACACTGAGTAACGGGTGGCGGACAGCATATTGAGATGCGCGGTGCATGAAGGTTTTCATAGTCGCTCTCACAATCCAACTACGACAGGCCGGCGATTACAGCACTTACCTTATCATCAATCCCCATCACGCTACAGGATTAGAGGTAACAATGTCCGCTGCAAGCACGAGGCGTAAATAGCATGCCCTTCAGGACCGGGGTGCCAACTGAATTCGCTTTCGTAATCGATTCCCGCGGTCTTTGCAGTTGCTTTCACGCAGCTTTCGGTATCTACAAAATAATAGTTGGCGACAAGCAGCAGGACGCTTTGCGGGCGATGGGAGAGCAGCCGGTACGCCGCGTACACGAACACGAAGAAGATCACGAAGACGTAGAAGTTAAACCACATGTGCTCTCGACGACGTCCGGCCGGCAGCGCGCGGCCTACG
>CAMYOI010000774.1:0-3069 GCA_947259955.1 uncultured Gammaproteobacteria bacterium | reverse complement strand
ATCGGCAGCCGGGTGTATTGGATGATTGCGCGGGACATGCCGTTTTTCCCCGGGGTCGACGACTGGTACGGTCGCTTCTACGAAGAGCTGAAGACGTCCCGCGTCCGCGAGGCCGAGCTGACCGAAGATGACGGCACGTTTGACGTCGCCATGCTCGGCGGCAGCGCGTTGCAGCGCATCACCCTCAGCACGACGGACGAGCTTAAGACGCGGCTGGGGGCAATCACGGGCAAGGAGGTCCACGTATTCAACCTGTCCCGCCCGGCCCTGTCGAGCTACGACAGCCTGAAGAAATACGACGTCGTCCTGTCCGACAAAAAGTTCGACCTGATCGTGTTCTACCACGCGATCAACGAAACGCGGATGAACAACTGCCCGCGGGATGTGTTCCGGGACGATTACGGGCACGGCGTCTGGTATCGCAAGCTGCAGGTTATGGAGGAGATGCAGGAGCTGATGCCCTACTTCGTCCTGCCCTATACGGCCCGATACACGTTTCTGGGTTGGCTGGGCAGCCGCAAGTTCCGCTTCTTCGTGCCGCGACACCGCCCCAACAAGTCGTGGCTGGCCGAGGGCGGCGATATCAAGACCGCCAAACCGTTCCGCGACAACCTGCGGCGGCTGATCGAGGCCGCCCGCGATCGCAACACGCCCGTGCTGCTGATGACCTTCGCCTGGTACGTGCCGGACTACTACACGCTCGCGAAGTTCAAGGCCAAGCAGCTCGATTATGACGGGCACAAGTCGGCCATCGAGATCTGGGGCGAGAAGGACCACGTGATTAAGGGCGTCGAGGTCCACAACGAGATCATTCGCGAGTTTCGAAGCAAGTACGATCACGTGATCTTCTTCGAGGCGGAAAAGGCCATCCCCAAGACCGGAGAGTACTTCCACGACATCTGCCACCTGAACGAGGCTGGCAAGCTGCTGTTCGTGGAGAAGTTCATGCCGTCGGTTGCGGCGTTCCTCACGAAGTCGGCCCCCGCGGCAGCTACAAGACCGGCCCCGTAGTCGTTCGGACAGCCCGGGCCCTTTCCGCCGAGTCCGGGGCGGGGGGCGGATGGCATTAGAACTGCTCCAGTACGAGACTATATGCCTTCCGATTTGCCGCCTAGCCAAACACCCGAGACGCACGGCGCCGCTCCCCCTACCGACGCGCCCGCAGAGGCCGCCGGCTGGCGGCCATGGCGACGCCCGCGGATCGAGACGCTCATTCTGCTGGTCGCCCCCTGACGGATAGGCAGGATAATCGCTATACCGTTCACCGGCTGTGCTCAAGGCACTCACAGGAGGAACGCGGGCCAGGTTGATAGGGTCATGGCGGGTAGAATTTTAAATGCACGGCGCACGGAAAAGGGCTTTCAAGGGCACGATTTCGGCCGCACGATGGCCTGGTGTTGGTATCGCTTCCTAATCGTCGGTATCGAGATTCAAGGCGAATCCAGTTCGGGGTGTGCCGGCGGTGCGCGGACTGGATGAGAGGCGGATTGCGGCGATTCAGTCCGGTTTTTCGGAGGGTTCAGAATCTGCTTGATGACGACCAATGGGATGGACTCCTCCTCACCCACAAATCGGCATCTCAGTGCCAGACTGGAGGTATAGCCGTTTAACCCACTAGTCAGAAGCGAGCAGGAGTCCAACAATGAAGATTAAACGTGTCGGTGTAGATTTGGCAAAAAATGTAATTCATGTTCATGGCGTGGATCGCTGGGAGAAGGCGATCTTGCGTCGGCGGTTGCGGCGTGTGAACTGGCTCAGAGTTTTGCTTGAGGAGGTTGAACCAGGTTGTGAGATTGGCATGGAGGCGTGCGCGGGGGCGCATCACTGGGGGCGAACGCTGGAAGCACACGGCATGGTGGTCAAACTGATGGCGCCGCAGTTTGTAAAGCCGTATGTGAAGAGCAACAAGAACGATCGTAACGACGCCGAGGCGATCTGCGAGGCAATGAGTCGGCCGACCATGCGTTTTGTGCCGGTGAAAAATGTTGATCAACAAGACATCCAGGCAGTGCACCGCGTTCGCGAGGAGCTGATGAGTCAACGCACAGCGAAGGTCAATCAGATCCGCGGGCTGGTGGCGGAGTACGGATTGGTAACGCCGAAGCATCTGTCGCACTTGCGAGCAGCCCTGCCGCAGTGGCTCGAGGATGCAGACAATGCGCCTGTTGCTGGGGTTGTGGTCTGACCTGATGGAACTCGACCGGCGAATTGGCGAGCTCGATACCGAGATTGAGACGATGGCCAAAAGCGATCCGGTGGCGCGGCGTCTTCAACAACTGCGTGGGGTGGGGCCGCTGATCGCCACGGCCTTGGTCGCGGCGGTTGGCAATGGCGAGCAATTCACCAAGGGCCGCGATCTGGCAGTCTCTCTGGGATTGACGCCGAGACAGCATAGCACCGGTGGTAAGGAGCGGCTGCTCGGGATCAGCAAGCGCGGCGATTCGTACTTACGCCAGCTGCTGATACACGGCGCTCGCTCGGTCATCTACCGTAGCAAGGACAAGGATGACGGGTTGAGCCGCTGGGTCAAGGGGGTGGCGGCTCGACGCCATATCAACGTCGCCTGCGTGGCGCTGGCAAACAAGACCGCCCGCATGGCCTGGGCCATGATACGCAACGGTACTGACTATCAGCCGCAGCGAGCCGCACAGCCGCTCGGATAAGAACACGAGCAAGCTAACTTTTCAACCACGATTGCAGAGCATTCTGATTGATGGCATACAGGTCGAACCGGCGCCGACAAAACCCGAGAAGACCCTCGTGTGAAAAGCACGAACGACCGATGAGGAGTTGGCGCGCGGATAACCCATCAAGGTCACGTGCGATATCGTACGAACAAAGACCGGATATACGTGTGCAGTCGAACCTTAGTTGCCTCAACACAGCGTGCTTGCAAACGAGGAGGAGTCCATATATGGGTCTTCGATGCTGGCAATCACCTTGACGGCGCCACCGCATTTTTCGCAGATTACAATATCGACATTGAATACTCGCTTTAGGCGTTGTGCCCAGGTCATCGCTACATGACGGTTTGCAGGCACGCAGTCACCTTTCTTACCGTTTTCCTCA
>CAMYOI010000773.1:2266-4252 GCA_947259955.1 uncultured Gammaproteobacteria bacterium | reverse complement strand
GCGCCAGGTGTCGCGGAATCGCTTTTTCTGCCAGGTCGTTACGGTCCTGGGCTCGACAAAGTACAAGACTTCGCGCCAGCCCGCCCAAAATCTCGCTATGAACACCACAGAAGCCGGTCAGCAGGCCTAATTCTTGGCCTTTGTCCCGATTTTCGATATAGGAACAACTGATTCCGCAGCGCTGCATTCTCCGCCTGTAAAGACAGCCGCGATCGGACAGATGTCGTCACCAACGTCAGCATGAATTGGATCAGCCGCACCATGGCTCCAAGGATCAACCATCATCCCGTAATTTGCAATAGAATCAACAGACTCCTGTTTTCGGGACCCACAGGTACGAAAGAGGGCTCTAAGGGTGTGAACAGCGAGGGTCACGAGGAAGACTATAGGACTGAGCATGGCGACAAAGTGTGCCCTTTCGGTGCGGCGATCTCAAGCCGCTCGCACGTGTGTGCGAAGAAGGTCAGCACTCAAGCATAACTTGTTGTTTTCACTCGCGGATGAATAATGATGAGGGACAAGTGGTCTAAAGATGAGCTGCTGGTTTTTTCGGGCCTGCAGAAGTTAACTTGGCAGTACCCAATGCAGCACTGATGTCGGATAAATGTCGGATGAGCGCTTCCCATGCCGCCATTGATTTCGGGTCAGCACAATCCATGGAAAACGCAACATGGTTGGTATATACCATGTTGATAAATGGTAGTGCCGAGATTACTATTCGAGTATGAGCGAACGCGTCGTTTCTTGTGCGCCTGAAGTCATGGGCGGAACACCTGTATTTGTCGGGACTCGCGTCCCTGTACAAACACTGATGGACTACCTTGAGGCGGGTGACAGCATTGATGATTTCTTGAAGGGATTTCCTTCAGTAAGCCGTGATCAAGTTGTCGCATTCCTCGAGGAAGCCAAGGATCGTATGATTGCTGCGGCGTCTTGAGGATTCTCCTCGACGAGTGTGTCGATAGAAGGCTCGCAAGAGAGTTTCCTAGACATATTGTTCTCAACGTTTATCAACAGGGATGGTCTGGAATCACGAACGGTGAATTGCTTGCGCTTGCGGCGAGGGAGTTCGACGTATTTCTTACGGTGGACCGAAATCTCTCGTTTCAACAATCGATTACAGATTTCGATATCGCAGTGGTCGTAATGAAATCACGCACCAACCGACTCCAAGATATTAAACAGTTAGTTCCGTCGACGTTGCGAGCGATTTTAGATGTAAAGCCTGGAGAAGTTGTCTGGGTTGGTGAATAGCAAAGTCTCGCCCGTACCGTACAATGCATGAAATAATAGACCCGCATGGAATGTCTGTACTCCGCAATAATATTGCGCCATGTTTTCCAGCGGTCGTTGACGCCTGGCGTCAGACATTGGCTCGCGATTGAATTAACGCAACACGACAGAGTAACCACAGCGATATGTGTATTTCTTCCCGCTCCCACAGGAGCAAGGTGCATTGCCTCCCACCTTGGGTTGTCCTACGGTTTACATGGGACGGGCCGAATCCAAGGGGTTCGCAGAAGCTTTTCGACGAGGTAGCCAGTAAGCATGTATGGCGTGGACCGTCGCTTCGATCTTACTAGACCACTCCGCATGCATCGCGCCTCGTCCGCCGCCGCATCCAGTTCCGCCCAGCCCTCCGGCGTGGCAAAAAGCTGGAACGGCCGCAGGATACCGGGCTTTTCATCGACAAGAGGCTGCCAGGCGTCGCCCGCTAATGCGATGCCTTGCAGGAAACCACTACACCATTCGTCGACGATCGTGTATGTCTTGCCCTCCTGTCGCTCGTCATTATTCATCCGCGAGGATATAGCCCTATAAGCAAGCGCCGTCTCAGGCAGCCTCGCGCCATTCGTAGCGGTGATGTAATCCGCCCACGCGTGGCAACGCCACAACTTTGGCCGTTGAGGATTGTCGTGGCATCACGGATCGTTGGTGTGGCGCATCCTTGTCCAGACCCAAGTGACAACGATCCTCGTGATAATA
>CAMYOI010000773.1:0-2256 GCA_947259955.1 uncultured Gammaproteobacteria bacterium | reverse complement strand
TTGTCGTGGCATCACGGATCGTTGGTGTGGCGCATCCTTGTCCAGACCCAAGTGACAACGATCCTCGTGATAATAGTCAATGTAAGAACGCATCAGTCGAAGCAAGTGGCGGCGACCAAACACAACCACGTGCGCGAGGAGTTCCCGGCGGCAACTGCCGATCCATCGCTCCGCACCCCGTTCTGCCAGGGACTGCGGTACGCGATGCGACGCGGCTTGATACCCATCGCGTTGACCGTGTCCACGACACGCGGACTGAAGATCGCGTCGCGGTCGAAAATAAGATACTTTGGCGCGGTGTCGTAAGGAAATGCTTCCCGCAAATGCTGGATAGCCCACGCCGCTGTCGGGTTGCAGGTGGCGTTGAAGTGCACAACACGTCGCCGGCGGTGCTCTATCACGAACCATACGTAGAGTACTTTGAGAGAGATCGTCGGTACGGTGAAGAAATCCATCGCCGCAATAGCATCTTTGTGGTTGCGTAGAAAAGCGGTCCAACGCTTTATCTGGTCGGGATCGGCGGGATAACACACCAGGTAACGTGATACCGCGATCTCGGAGACGACGAACCCGAGTTTCAACAACTCGCCGTGGATTCTTGGTGCACCCCACCCATCGCGTGCCATGGTGCGGATGAGGCGGCGAAATAGCGACGAAACCGATCTCGATTCCACTTTGCCACCGTGTCTGGGTTCACGATGAACAAACGCTTTGACCAGCCTGGCCATGCGGTGCGCAGTGCGATCCAGAAGGCGCGGTCCATATCATCGAACAGCGGCCGCGGGCGCTGCTTCTTCAGCGCGATCACTTGCTGGTGTAGCGCCAGATTCTCGATCAGAAGTTCCTCGCGGGTACGAAAGAGGGCTCTAAGGGTGTGGACTGCGAGGGTCACGAGGAAGACTATGGGACGTAAGCATGGCGACAAAGTGTGCCCTTTCGGCGCGGCTATCTCAAGCCGCTCGGAGGGGTGTGCGACGAAGGTCAGCGCTCAAGCATAATCCGTTGTTTTCACTCGCAGATGAATAATGATGAGGGACAGCTGATATATCTGTGCGATTGAGATGGACACGACATTCTCAGACGATTGTTATCCATCGTGGCTTGAATACTAATTCGCCATGGACAGGCCATGTCTCCGGAGAGGGCAAGCGATTTCATGCCGGTATCGTGCAACGCCTGCGTCGTGACTACAACATGAAAAAGAGATACGACCAACTGCGTGGCGCTGGAATGCTCAGCCTCCAAGAGATGGCTGACCTACTCGGTGTCGCCACCGACACGGTAAAGAAATGGCGCGAACACGGTCTGTTGTGCGCTCACGTGTACAACGGCAAAAACGAGTGCCTGTACGATCATCCCGGCAACGAGCCTCCAGCCAAGTCCCAAGGTCGAAAGTTTTCGAAACGACGGCGCTTCCCCAAGGTCGCGCCGAACCCTACTAAGGAGGTGCAGTGTGAAACATAGCCCTTTTGCCATGGCGACGCGGGTGCGGTGACGAGCTCGTCGATACCCAGACTTTCAATCACCCGCGTAACACGCTCGCCGTATATGCCATCGCCGTCACGAATCAGATAACTAGGAGCAGTATCAAACGGAGGCGCGTCGACAATCTGTTGTGCAGCCCACTGCGCCGTAGGATGTTCCGTCACGTTGAAGTGAACAATTCGCCGTCGATCGTGGGCAAGCACGATGAAGACAAACAACACCCGAAACGTAGCAGTCGGGACAATAAAAAAGTCGATCGATACCAGATCTCGAACATGCTGATCTAGGAATGTTCTCCATGTAGGAGACGGAGGCTCGGCTCGCTTGGGCCGATACTTTTCTACCGTTGACTTGGCAACGTCGATTCCAAGCTTCGCAAGTTCAGCCACGATCTTGGGCGAGCCCCACGTCGGATTGGCTTGCCACATTCGCCCAATGAGCTTTCTGAGTTCTGGCGAGGTCCGGCTTAGCCGACTGAGTGAGCGCCCGCCAGTAATCGCGGAATCGCTTTTTCTGCCAGGTCGTTACGGTCCTGGGCTGGACAAAGTACAGGGCTTCCCGCCAGCCCGCCCAAAATTTCGCTATAGAGCACCATGGCAGTCGGTCTGCAGGCCTGATTTTTAGTCTTTGTCCCGATTTCCGATACTGAGACAACTGATCTCGCAGCGCCGCATTCTCCACCTGCAAAGATAGCCGCGATCGGATCGATGTAGTCACCAATGTCAGCATGAATTGGATCAGCCGTACCATGCATCCAAGGATCAACCATCA
>CAMYOI010000772.1:2178-2850 GCA_947259955.1 uncultured Gammaproteobacteria bacterium | reverse complement strand
ACCAGCCACAGATAGAGTACTCAAAATTCTACAAGGAAGCAAGACCTGCTTTAGAAGAAGTTAAAGATTCTATTACTGAGGTAGATAAAGACATTCAAACAGCAAGAGATAAAAATAAGGATATTGAAACCCAATACCAAAAGGATTTAGATCAAAGACTAGGTTCATTAAAAGAACTTTTCGGTGTATTGCAGCAAATCGCCGGAGATACTCGCGGACAATTTGAGGGCTCCTACACTCAAATACAATATCCTGGGCGTACTGATTTTCTCTCCGAGTTTGCTCAAAAGATGGGGGCGAGCACGCAGCTGGCGTCGATAGAGGAAATCGAGCGAGTTTGGTTCGAAATACAAAGAGAGATGACGGAATCCGCGAAGATCGTTCGATTTCCAGCAACAGTCGTTACCACTAGCGGTGATGAAATTGAAAAAGACGTGGTGCGAATCGGTCTTTTCAATCTAGTATCTGATGGCAAATACCTTGAATATGTGCCCGATACGGGACGGGTAGTGGAGATGGTTCGTCAACCACATCAGCGTTATCTGAGCAAAGTTGAAGCATTGGAATCAGCCCAAGACGAAGCCACACCGTTTGCGTTGGATCCTACCCGTGGCCAGTTGTTGTCGCAATTAGTACAGCTACCCAGTCTGCGGGAGCGCATCGAGCAAGGGG
>CAMYOI010000772.1:0-1986 GCA_947259955.1 uncultured Gammaproteobacteria bacterium | reverse complement strand
TTGAAACTGGAAGAAGCGATTTTGAAGGAGGTCCCAAAACTGAATCGCTTGCTGATGTCACTCAAGATCATCGCGGTGGTTGCGCCACTACTAGGTTTGTTGGGGACCGTTGTTGGAATGATAATAACTTTTCAGGCCATCACACTATTTGGTACAGGCGACCCGAAGCTCATGGCTGGGGGCATTTCCCAGGCGCTTGTTACTACGGTTATGGGTCTATGTGTCGCTGTTCCTACCGTGTTGTTGCATACATTAATCTCAAGTCGGCGTAATATGCTAACTCAGATACTCGAGGAACAAGCGATGGGCATGGTGGCGACCCAATCAGAGCGGCGGTCAACATTGGAAAATTAACACGGGTGAAATGAACGAATTTGCATTCTTCATCATCTCTGGTTTCGACTCTGTCCGCGATTTTTTTGAATTGGGGGGGGACGTTCTTTTACTAGTTGCCGCCGTTACATTGTTGATGTGGGGGCTAATCTTCGACCACCTAATATATATGCAGTTTGCCCATCAGCGGTTGGTTCGCCAAACTATCGCTCTTTGGGATTTACGCAGCGACAGGGAGTCATGGTTTGCTCTAAGTATCCGCGAACAGTTAGTATCAGTGTTAGCAAGCGGTCTGGAAAAGAGATTACCCATGATTAAAGCATGTGTCATGGTGTGTCCGTTGCTTGGGCTTTTGGGTACTGTCACTGGTATGGTAGAGGTTTTCCAGGTGATGGCCATGTCAGGATCGGGAAATCCACGTTCAATGGCGGCCGGAATCTCAAAGGCCACTATCCCAACGTTGGCTGGCATGGTTTCCGCACTTTCCGGGTTGGCCGTCAGCGCGTATTTACAGAACAAAGCGCAGCGCGAAAGATTGATCCTGGGCGAACGCATCCAGATGAGCCATGGTGAAATAAAGGTCGACTATGCGTAGATCAGCGCGTAGGAACTATTTTGGTGAGGACGAATCGAGCATCGATATTACGCCGATGTTGGATGTGGTGTTTATCATGCTGATCTTTTTCGTCGTCACAGCCACGTTTGTCAAAGAAACCGGCATCGAGGTCAATCGGCCCGACGCCGCTACCGCCGTAAAACAGGAAAAGGGAAACATCCTAATAGCGATAAATGCCAACGATGAGATATGGATTGATCGGCGCCATGTTGATATAAGATCCTTGCGCCCCAACATCGAACGACTCCATGCCGAATTCCCCCAGGGATCGGTGATAATTCAGGCTGATAAGGATTCACGCACCGAGACGTTGATTCATGTGATGGATGCTGCACGTTCCACCGGTGTGTTTAACATCGCAATTGCGGCCCAAAATCGATAGGTTTAGTGTCGGAGTACGCATTTAGACGGAATTTCATAAGCACCGGTCTGAGAACATTGTTTAGCTTGTTCTTTGGTGCAATCCTGACCCTATTACTGTTCTGGGGCATGTATTCGCTCATCGAGCGATCTGAGCCCACTGTTGATGTAACTCGCAGAGATCAATGGATAGATTTTGTGACGCTGAAACGTGAAGAAAGGATTGAGAAAAAACGATCCAAGCCAAAAAAACCAAAGGCTCCCGAACTTCCACCGCTGCAACCGCAGCCGCCCATATTGGTAGAAATCAAGCCTATAGCAAAAAAAATCGTCATACCATCGGTTTATACTGAGACTCACGTCGATCTGACTGATGGATTTAATTTGGCACTTGGGGAAGGGGGCCATCTGCCAATAGTTAAGGTGGCGCCAGTATATCCCCGTCGTGCATTGTCCCGAAACATTGAGGGATATTGTGTAGTGGAATTTACGGTCACTGAATCCGGGTCAGTCAAAGACGTACAAGTAGTTAAATCAGAGTGCACCAGCGCTCTGTTCAAAGACGCTTCTGTCAAAGCAGCGATGAAGTTCCGGTACAAGCCCCGAGTCATAAATGGTACGGCTTTGGAAGTGCGCGGTGTTCGCAACAAGTTCACATATAGAATCGTAAAGTGAAA
>CAMYOI010000771.1 GCA_947259955.1 uncultured Gammaproteobacteria bacterium | reverse complement strand
TATCGTATTCGTCTGCACTACAGTGGCGGTGTTGCCGGCACGCTGCTCCGCTTCCCACCGGGCCTGTTCGGCCCTCGCCTGGTCCAGTTTGTCGAATTTCGCCTCGATCTTCTGCTGGCGCTCGAGCGCCGCTTCGACCTCTTCCGGCGGCGGCGGTGGTAACGTCTCGACTACCTCGGATGTCTGGCCCTGCTTGGGCGGTATTGACGAATAGGTGACGTTGCCTTCTTCGTCAACGATCTTGTAGACGTCTTCGGCAAATGTATTGGGGGATACAAACACAGCTCCGGTCAGCAAACCCACAACGAGTGAATTTTGGCAGCGTTTTATCATGGTCGTCGCCAACCTGTTTGTAGGGTACCTCGAAAAATTCCTTTGTCGTCACTCCGGCAAATGCCGGAGTTCAGTGTGTTAACGGACCTATACGTTCCGCCGCAGGCCGGAATGACACATTCGAGCCGTCCTGTATTCATTATTGCTGTTCTCAATTGAATATGACAAATGCTTTCCCGGTTAGTGCGTCGGAATTCAAAAATTCCTGCCTATCGCCAGACCGAAAACTTCCTCGTCTTCTTCGTTTTCGATGAAATCCTTGTGAATTTGTGGGGACAGTAGCCAGCCGCCACCAAACTCGAAATCGTAGCCAAAGCTGAGCCGGGCGGTGTTTTCCCGGTCTGGACCCGGGTCTTTTCTGCCCAGGCCTCCGCCGATGAACCAACCCTTGTAAGGATGAAAACTGGCGGAAGCGATGACCAGCATCGAGTCGCTCACCCTAACCGCGCGTTCCACCAGCACCCCCACGATCCAGTTCTTGTTGAGCCGATAGCCATATTCAATACCCGCGGTCTCCAGGTTCTCGCCTTCAGCACGCGTGGCACCGAGAAATACAGACAAGGAATGCCTGTATTCAAGCTCGCCATGGCTTTCTTCGCCGGATTCGCTCGCCACCGCCGCCGGCAATAAGAAAAAGAACATCGTTAATCCCATGATCGCGGGCAACGTAAAATTTATAGGCATTGCGTAATCTTTACTTTCGGATGAACAAGTTTACCGGATCGATTGCGGTGAAACGACTGATCCTGATCAAGCTACCACGGTAACATGATTGATCTTCCCGAATCAGAGGGTGAGGTATTAAGGGGGGCTCTGATTGGTCGCGGCGAGGGCGCCGCTCCTACTGTAGGAGGCGCGCCCTCGCGCCGATTGTAATCGGAACGACATGAAATAGTCGATTGATCAGAGGTTCCTTGGTATAGAGGGTAGTTGAAATGCACCTATTAAATCTGTATGCAAAAGGTTTGGTATGAAAAGCGCAGTGACCCAACAAACCATGTTTGGCTGAGTTACAATGTCTCTGAAGCCTGCCATCGTTCGCCTTGATGGATTATTGCAACAATCCAGGTTGCTCGCGTCATTAGAATGATGTTTACGCAAAAACGAATCGACGATAGACGATATGGTTTTGGATATTTTCGCACTGATCGTGATGGTGGTGATTCTGGCCGTCGTGATCTGGCTCGTGGTCCTAATCGGGCCGCTTCCGGGAAAGATTGCCCGGGAACGCAATCACCCGCAGGCGGATGCTATCTATGTTCTCGGCTGGGTCGGTGTAATCACACTTGGCATGGCGTGGCTGATCGCCCTCGTGTGGGCATACACAAGGCCCTTCGGTGACGCCGCGCTGCGGGCGCGTATCACCGAACTCGAAAACGAAGTACAGCGGCTGAAAAATCCCAAACCGATCCGCGGAGATGCGCCGTGATTGCGTTTCTCACCATTTGTTACGGGGCGTTCTACTGGCTGTTCTTCGTCAAGCTCGAGCTGTTCGCGAAGAGTGCTCGCAACATCGCAATCTTCGTTGGCGTGGGCGTGGTGCTGATCGGTTCGATCGTGTTCATGTGGCTGACCTTCGCGCCCACCTCCCCGGACGGGCGCATGTTTCAGTTCGTGATCCAGATCAGGCTGCGGTCGATCAGGCCGAGGCGGCGTTACTGAAGGCCGATGCACAGAAACGCCGTGCCCGTATCGAGGTTGATCGCAATACGGAACTCGTCAAGCAATCGGCCGCCGCGCAGAGGGAACTCGACAGATGGACGGCGCAGCTCGATGAGATAAATGCGAGCATACAAAGCCTAAATGCGCAGCTGACCAGCGCCCGATGGCAGTTGGAACAGACGGTGGTGCGGGCACCGAACAAAGGTTTCGTATTCAATCTTCAGGTTCGCCCTGGGACTTACGTTACAAATTTGCCCCTGGCGGCACCGATGACTTTTGTTTCGAACGAAACGCAAGAGATCGTCGCGAGCCTGAGCCAGAGTGCCATCCGTTATGTGCAGCCGGGCGACAAGGCGGAGGTGGTGTTCACGGTGCGCCCGGGCAGGGTGTATACGGGGAGGGTGACCCATGTATTGAAAGCAACGGGAACGGCACAGATGACCCCGAGCGGGGAACTGCCGACTATTAAAGGCGAACCATCAAATGGGCGTTACCCGCTTCGGGTGACGCTGGATGACGACGACAGCGCGGAAATCCCGCAGGGTGCCGGCGGGACCGTTCACGTCATTACCAAGGTCGTCATGCGCATGCAGGCCTGGCTGGCCTACCTCACCAGCCCCTAACGGCCGGCGAAATCTCTTTCTATCGGTTTTTGAAGAATCGCAGAATAACGAGGAACACGATCGACCCCACGAACGCCGCGACGATATCCTCCAGGCTGACCGAAATACTGCCAAGCCCCAGGTCCAGTCGAAAAATCCGGAAAAGCAGACCGCCGATCAGCGCACCGATCAGACCGACCCCAAGATTGGTGGCGGTGCCGAATCCTTTCTTGCTGCGCTTTACAATCGCACCGACCAGGGTGCCGGCAATTGCGCCGACCACCAGCCAGACAATGATTTGATCTAAAGAGATACTCATTGGCTATTCCGCAGGTTACCAACAACCATCTTACCAAAACCTATCTCAAAATAGTGGCTTGTTCGTCAGTGCAAGGCGCCGCCGTTCGAGGAGTGCAGTTTACTCGCCCTTCTTGCCTTTCCTGTTCTTTTTGTCCTTGTCTATCTTTCCATCATGTTTTGGACACTTCGGCAAGTTTTTCTTCCAACCGTTCACATACCGTGCGCAGCACGGTCAGGCGCGCGTGGCGTTTGTCATTAGCGGCCACCAGGTGCCAGGGCGCGTAGCTGGTGCTCGTCCGCGTGATCATGTCATGGGTGGCCTGCTGGTAGAGGTCCCGTTTCTCCCGGTTCCTGAAGTCTTCGTCGGTCAGTTTGTATTTCTTGTATGGCGTTTCGGCCCGGGATTCGAACCGTCGGAGCTGTTCATCGGCATCGATTTGCAGCCAGAACTTGATCACCGGGATGCCGGACTGGTCCAGTATGGACTCGAAGTCGTTGATTTCCTCGTACGCGCGCTGCCATTCGTTTTCTTCGGCAAAGCCTTCCACCCGTTCGACCAGCACCCGGCCGTACCAGCTGCGGTCGAAGATCACGATCTTTCCCGCCGCCGGAACGTAGCGCCAGAAGCGCCATAATTAGTGCCGCGCGCGTTCTTCCTCAGATGGCGCCGCAATCGGGACGACCCGCACGGCCTCGATGGGCATTGCCGCGGTAAGCCGGCGGATGGCGCCCCCCTTGCCCGCCGCGTCGACGCCCTCGAATACCATAACGCACGCAACATCGGCATCGATCAGCGATCTGGACAATCCGTTGAGGCGAGTTTGCAGCTTCGCCAGATCTTTCTTGTAATCATCCACCGGAATGCTTGCCGTGAGGTCGATCTGATCGAGAATGTTCTGGCCCGAGCCGCTTGGTACATATGCCGCGGTCGCCTGGGGACCGGGCGGTCCCGCGTCGATCCGGTTTCTAAGTGCCTCGGCAATGTGCCGGCCCACGGTGAGGTTCCCATAGCGCTGGTCGGTACTCTCAATGATGTGCCAGCCAGTATCCGGGTTGTTCGTGCGGCGCACCGTTCGTTCCACTACCCGGAAAAATTCATCGTAGTTGTCGAGTATCTCCCAGTCACGCTCCTCGAACCGCCAGTGCTTTTTGGATTCTTTTTT
>CAMYOI010000770.1 GCA_947259955.1 uncultured Gammaproteobacteria bacterium | reverse complement strand
AAGACACACTGTTATTTGGACAAATCCATAGACCTCAATGTTTGCAATGCTTAACGAGATTCCATAGCCGCCTGGTGAGAAATGCGGGGTAGGGTCCGATTGGAGACCAGGCCCAGGCAGATGGGGGCAAGTCAGCGACGGGACAGGTCGGCGCGCTCTGCAATATGTACACTTAAGAATCAGCTCCAAATTAGCATATTCAACAGCAAGATCAATAAGCTAAAAATCAATTACAACCGGTCTGGTGCAATATGCGGGCTAGAGCGGGGAAGCCTTGAGTCTTCGGGTTTTGGGTCTCCCCAGCCAGAAAAAAATTTCTGTTTTATGCGGATCCGGCTGCAGCGGTGGCTCGAGCGACCGGTATCAAGGACGCCATTATTTGCCTGTCTCAGGCGTCTCCCGCGGTATCCGCTGGGACGTGCGCATGCGATATTTTTCCTTGGTGTTCGTCCAAAAACCCAATGCCGATTTCAGGGCAGCGGAAGTCGCGAGGTTTGTGACTGTCGTTAGAGCGTTAGTTTCCGGCGGCTCCGGGCAGGCATCCGTCCTGTTCTGTTGATTCTCCTGCATCGTGAAGTTTATTTTCTTGATCAAGTCTTCAGGATCGTACTCATACTGAATCCTTAAACGAAGTAATGGTAAACCGATGTCCTGCAGAACCTCTTCGAGAACATCCGGCCCGTTCATTCGCCGTTTTCTGCTGTCCAGCTCCGTTTCCAGCTTGATCGCCAGGATCGGCTCGAGGTCGGATTCCGAACAAACAAGAAAGTCTAGTCTCCGGCGTTGAACTCTGCGCCAGTGCGCGGGGTTCGGCCCATCAGGCTTGGGTCTCGCAACCAGTTCGGCCAGCCACACCTTGGCAAATACGCCGGCGCTGGAATTGAACACTTTGCACAGCGCCTCATAGACGGTGACTTCTCCTTCATTCAGGAAGCAGGCACGAGGACTATAGTGTGGAACGGAGTTCTCTGCTTGCTGCTTAAAGATACTGTGTCTCATCGATCTTTTTATCCATTGTTCAGACGCCGACGCTACAATGCGGCATTCGATTGTGGGAGCTATGGGACAACAGCGTGGATATCAGGAACCAAACGGTTTGAGGTTCCGAATTCTCGAGTTCAGTTTCCCACCTTCAATTTTTTTCCCACCTTCAATCTAAATATAGAGCAATACACGGATTGCTCAAGAAAATTTGGGTTGGCCAGGGGTGGGGCGATTCTTTTCAATATCGTCGTCGGTTCGTGTCGAAAACGGAGCGCTACAATTGGCGCCCTCTGGTGTTCCCTGAGCGGCGAATTCGGCTATCTACAGAAGTTCGCCGTACGTACCGCGTCAGAAATCCGAATCAAAGATCATGAATACAATAGCGGGGCACCCAACTGTTTGTGCACTTGATTCACCCTATCGGGAGAGAGATTCAGGCCCTGAGCCAATTGATGCAGATACCGTGCTTCCGGATTCGAATCGAGATCGAGTGCCATCAGAGGCATGGCATAAACCTGATTGCCCAATCCTGAAGGAACGATGCGAACAAACGTATCGACATTCAGGGGTTGCTCTAGTTCGCTGCGCGCCAAGTATTTTCCGTGTATCTACCATTGCCCTGATCCTATGTGTATATCACTTATGAATCGATGCAATATATCGTCATCAAGATTAGCATCCTTAGCCACTCAGGTCTAAAGGGGGGCGAGCCATAGGGGTACAGTAAAAGTGTGTACCGAGGTGCCCGGGAGGGATTGTGTTTGCTTACGACGGTAGCGCCAGAAATTGAGTATCAACTTTACGGCACTATCGGTATGATCAGGTTGCGTTGTTCACAGCCGTTTCCCGAATCATTCCGAAAGGACAATATCGACCAGGCCACTCAGCGTGGATTTCATCTCCGCCATGGTCAACCAGCCGTCGTCGCTAATCATCCCCCACCTGGAACACGTCAGACGCTTTACCTCTGGTTGCTGGTCCGAAGCCAACTCCATGATGGTGGATAACGTGTGGTCGACGCCGGCCCGCCCGGCGAATTGCACGCCTTCCGACGACACATAGCTTCGCTCTTGGTGAGTCCTGGTAATAGCGAAAGTATCGGGATTCAAGGTAGAGGGTTCAGCCGAGTCCTGACCCAGGCGGTCAACGGTAAAATGGCAATAGGGGCTGATGACGTTGACACGACCTCGCTCCACGACCCGGCCGTACTGAATAAACACACGCCCCCCGCGGGGCACGGTTACTTCGCGATTGAGCTCTACAAGGGTACCGTCCGGCGGAATGAATACTGCGCTTCTCCCGGTACCGGCGCAGCTCGCAAGCACTACGCTGCTGAAAAATATTATGAAGATCGATCGAAAAGTTATCATCAATAAGTCCTCGTGGTGAAGTCTTGTGGCGAGTCCGTTGCGTGGCGTAAAACTGAACGGTCAGAATTGGATAAAGCCTCATAATATTAAACAAAGTATCGTGAAAAAGATGTGAACATTTGATTGAGGAGTGATCGCTACGGCGCCGAAATCGCCGGTCTTCCCGGATTGTCGACGGACCGAGGCCAAGCAAGCGGTGACGGACAGTGGATAGCGACGAATCCGACTGACGATACCAGACCGCTATGAAAGCCGTGCGGTGGCACGAATAGAGTAAACTATGGTTGCGTTCACAACGGCCCACTGGCTGGCAGCGCCATCAAGCCGGCACGCAAAGAAGGTGTTTTTGCCACCGGACGCGATGGTAAGTACATATAAAACGATTGGATACATACTAGATGATCTTGATGATAGACAACTACGATTCGTTTACCTACAACCTTGTCCAGTATCTGGGCGAGCTTGGCGCTGAGGTATGTGTGTATCGAAACGACCGGATATCCCTAGAGGAAATTGAAACACTGGATTTGAGCCACATCGTCATATCACCCGGTCCCTGTACCCCGGACCAGGCCGGGATTTCCGTCGATGTGGTCAATGCCCTGGCGGGGCGGGTCCCTATTCTGGGCGTCTGCCTGGGTCACCAGAGTGTCGGACAGGCCTTTGGCGGCAAGATCGTGCACGCTCAGGTCCTGATGCACGGAAAAACGTCGATGATTCATCACCATGGCGAGGGCTTGTTTGCCGGAATGACCAATCCGTTTCAGGCTACCCGCTACCATTCTCTGGTCATAGATCCGGCCACGCTGCCCGATTTCATGGAGGTCACGGCCTG
>CAMYOI010000769.1 GCA_947259955.1 uncultured Gammaproteobacteria bacterium | reverse complement strand
AACTGTTCTTTTGATCAATCTATCCAAATCGGTGTATTGGTGAAATAGATCAAGGGCATAGAAAACAATCACGGCCGGTCTGGTGCAATATGCGGGCTAACGAGCCTGTGCAAGCACCCGTTGAGGTGTTACATACGGTTGAAACTTCATCCCAGGAAAGTTGATAAGTATCGATAACTTGCCGCCACTCCTTGCCATCAACGATGACTGGCATGGCTTCGCTGGCCAGAGGCCACACGATCAGGATTGCAAAGATAAGCCGCAGCGATAAGCGCATCCCATGAAATATACCCCACAAGCCAGTGACAGAATATGGCAATCCGCATCAACGGGTTGACATAAGAAACCCCGCACGGAGGCGGGGTCAATATGATTACTCTGCATTCACCCCAGCACAACAAACAGTCAGCTATTCCTCTCACTGTGACCTTAATCACGTTTAGAGTTCAGAGAGAAAACATATTTAACACGTATGGTTCAGCTGGAAATCGCCGTTCCTGCGGCGTCTAGTAAAGTTCCGTGCTTAATCCGGGGGGATTAAGTGGTTGAATCCTCAAAATCGGACTCTGAGACAGTCCATCCCCGTACTAACCCGGCGTTTCGCAAATCGGAGGGTAATACTAGCGCTGGTACCTACTGGGAATTGGCGGTGCTTCCCGCAAGAACCCCTCGGCAGTGTGGCGACGACCACGGTCGGCGCTACTGAATACGATCTTTCTAAGGCAGCCTCATCCGCTTCGTTACTCAATATCATTCTTCCGTCCTTATCTCGGTATTTAATGGACCCGAATCAAAGCTTTGCTGTGTACGTCGTCAGTTCACTAATTGTCTGGGCTCTGAATCCACGATTGTAATTAATTTGTGTGTGTGGTTTTCGATTGAGCTATACTGCACAGGTATGCTGCTCTTAGCGTGTCGAACCTAAACTACGCGTTCAAGGGAGCCAAAAAGACGGTGTTGTGTGCATGTTCGTATTTCGGAAAGCCTAATACACTGGCGGAGGCGCCCACCTGGAACCAATGTGATTCTGGTCCATGACACGGAGGGCAGCATTTTTCCATCTTATCTATAGGTCGTAACCGGCCTTTCCTGATGCTCTCGAATTATATCTCCGCTAAGGTAATCCGAGTGTTCGCGCCAAAATTGGGCTAATAGAAGAAGTGAAACCTACACACGCGCCTTTGATCAAAGACTAATAATTGCGCTTTTAGCTAAAGCGTAACTGTCCGCAACCTCAGTTCGCGGGTCTTATAGTGTATTAAGTCTCGTCACTCGCTTTCTGCCAAATACTACCGGGTCGTAGTTGTATCGACGTTAAGTAGCCCACAATATGGTTGTAGGCAGGGCCACGGGGCCTCTATCCTTGTCAAGGATTTCCGGGCCCCACCTACCCTCCTAACCTGACCGTAAGAGACTCCTTAATCGATCTAACTCGATAGGAATCCTATATGTGATCTGGGTCTTCGGAATCGGTTTCGTGGGAGTCCGCAGATCCACGTGCAGTTGATTGACCAGACGGTTGATGGCGTCGGCAGCGTCCTGTTCAGTGACGTCGGTCAGGCGGGTATAGCGTGTGGTGGGGCTGGCGTGGCCGAGCAGATTCTGAATATGACGCAGGCTCAGGCCCTGTTCGAGCAAGTGGGTAGCCACGCTGTGACGAAGGGAATGGACGGATACTTTTTTACTACCGCAGTGCTGCACCACGGCTTTCATGGCGGCCTGGGCGCCACCACGATCCATGTGCGTGGTGACATTGCGGATGCGCTCGGGCGATCCGACCGGATTGGGAAACAGCAACTGGGGGTTGCGATGCTTGCTCCACAGGGCGCGTAGGGCCTGATACGTCAGATCAGGCAGCGCACCAGGCGATCCTTATGGCCCTTGCCACGCCGGATATGGACCTGTTTGCGTTGCGCATCGATATCCCCGACTTCAAGCGCCAGCGTTTCACCCAGGCGCAGGCCCATGGAATAGGTCGCCAACAGAAAGACCCGGTAGCGCAGT
>CAMYOI010000768.1 GCA_947259955.1 uncultured Gammaproteobacteria bacterium | reverse complement strand
CGCATTGAAGTCGGGGGAACCGTGCGGGGGATAGTTGAGTTTCCCGGCGAGCTGTTCCATCTTGGAGGCGGCAAATTTCGGGAACGGCAGCTGCCGGGCACGCCGCCACGCAGCGACCTCCTGCGTGGCCTTCGCTCCCAGCTCTGTATCCAGCCCGCCGTCTTTACCCATGTAGAGGGTTTGAGAGGGGAAGGCAAAACCAGTGCCGGACTGTTTGACAGTATCGTTGATGCGGAGAAGAACATCTTCCTTGATCGCGAAGAAATCATTCCATTCGCGGGTTTTGGCATAGACCCGGATGGCGATGTCCAGTGAGGATGCCCCATAACCGTCAAAACGTACCCGGATGGTCTCAGTGTCGATTCTCGGATGCGCGTGAAACATCTCACGTATTTTCGCCAGCACGTATCTCAGTTGGTTCGGCTCAGTCTCGTAGCGCATACCGATTGTTTGGGTAATCATCATCTCATCGCACCGGGCCCAGTTGACGATCTTCATGTCGGCGAACTGGGCGTTGGGGACTGAGATCAGCGTCCGATCCAGTGACCGGATCTGGGTCGAGCGGATACCAATGGTCTCCACGGTTCCGCCTTGGTCACCAAATTCACAGTAATCACCTACCCGGATCGGTTTGTCGATGTAGAGGATAAACCCGCCGATTAGATTCTCCAGAGTTGGGCGAATGGCAAGCGCAATGGCGATACCACCGATGCCGAGGCCCGCGAGCATACTCAGCACTGGAACGCCCATTTGCTGCGCGCCGTAGGCCACAATGACGACGCCGCCAACCACCCCAATAATTTTCGCGATCAGTCTCAACATGTTGGCATCAAGGCTTTCCTGTGGAAACTTTGGATCAACAACGGCCAACTCGAAGAAGGTCTGCACGATGAGCCAGAATATCCAACCCAAAGCAGAGTAGAATAACGGCGCATTAATGAAGTCGATCATCCGGGAAAACTGGCCGGTGACAATAATCTGGGTCTGAAAAAAGTACTGAAGCACCCCAATGACGCCGAGGAATGACGCGCTGCTCAAGATACGGCGCAAGAGGTGGGCGAACCGGGTGTCCTGATTCTGCAGAGTCACCGCGCGATGCCAGAGGATTAACAGCAGTACGGCAATGAGTGAGATCACGACCACCGCAATTATCTTCCAAACTGGCGTATCTAGATATGACACCTTCAGGCTGTCTGGGAGTGCTGAGATAAAGGCTGAGGGAATTAACGGGCCTGCGAGTTGAGGAATAACATTGGCCCAGCTTTTGATCGGCAGGGAGGACTGGAGCGGCAGGCTTTCAATCCCGCGATAGAACCGAGGCGCAATCACAACTGTTCGTTCATTGAACAAGAACTGTCCCCTGCGAGCCCCTTCCACTATCCGAACAATTTGGAGGGGTGTCTTTGGAATGCGGTATGCAGCGTGCACCCCGTCCTTGTAAGCGTCAGCATCGGGCACGCCGTCCAGGTTCGGGATCTCGACACGCCCCAGAATATCGAGCAGGTAGCCCAGGGTCTCGTTGCCAATCTGTCGGCGCGATGCGGGGGAAATTGCAGAAAGATCAATCAGGGACCGCAGTTGCTCTGTGATAACGCGGATATGATCAGCCCGTTCAAAATTCCTTTCCTGTTGATAGGAAAGCAAAGCGGCTTCCAGGTCTTCTCTCAAGTGCAAGAACGCTGACAATGTCTGGCGCGGGCTTTCAGTCCGGACCAGGTATACCACGAGCCGGTCGTCACCTGATGGATGTGAGGCGCTCGCTGCGGCTGCTTTTGACTGACTCGACTCCTGCTGTGCGGGAGCATCTGCGCTCAGGAGAGCCAGTACGGCCAACCCCGGCAGTAGGAGCCGATAAACATGGAAAATACTTCTGGCGAGAGCCGGAAGTGAAGCGCGGGGCAGCAGAGCCATTGGAAAACCTTTATCTGTAAGAGTTCTGATCTGACACCGCTTCCTCCCCAGTTAACTGGGGAGGACGCGGTTCGGCTCTTGAGAGAGCCGGTGGTTACCGGTTTTGATGGTGG
>CAMYOI010000767.1 GCA_947259955.1 uncultured Gammaproteobacteria bacterium | reverse complement strand
GGGCAAGCGTTGGTCGGCCGCGCATCCGCGCGGGATGGACTACTGGCAACGTCTGTCGGACATCATCAGCAAAGAACCCGTTGAAGAGCGTGATCGGTTTTTCATGGCGATGTTGAAGCCGCTGGGGATCGAAAAAGGCAAACCCTTCAATCCTTCCGATCGCCAGAAACGCATCCTGATGGATGGCCTGTTGGTCGGCGAGGCTATGGCCAAGGCGATTGACTTCAAAAAGACGCCACGACTTGAAGATGCGCACTACGTAGATGGGTCGCGCTGGGATATTGATACCACCTCGCCGCCGGATCAGCGTCGCGAACATTACGATGAGTTGGACGGACGAGCTTCCTGGTTCTATGAGGCGGTTACCAACAACCTCGCGATGCACGGCATGGAAACCGGCGAGGGCCAGGTCTACATGACGTCCTACAAGGATACGGATGATGAGTTCCTGGACGGTGCCAGGAACTACACCCTGCACATCCCGCCGAATGCGCCTGCGAAACTGTTTTGGTCGCTGACCCTTTATGAAGTGGATGGCCGCGACATTATTCACAACGAGTACAAAGTCACTGACCGCTCATCACGCATGGACTTGTTGACCAACAAGGATGGCTCCGTTGATCTCTATTTCGGACCGGATATGCCCAAGGGTAAAAAACAGAACTGGATACCCACGGAACCCGGCCGCGCGTTCTTCGCGATGCTGCGCTTCTACTCACCAGGAAAAACGTTGCTGGACCGGAGCTGGGTATTGCCGGACATCGAAAGGGTCAAGTAATAACAGGCAGTACCCGTTGGTTCGGGTAGTTCTTCATAACCCTCAAAATCCCTCCCATCGGAGGGATTTTTTTATCAGGGAGTTGCCATACACTTCTTACATTCGATCATTGCCGTGGCCATTTGAAGGAAATAAACATGAAAATTAAGACATCCCATAGCATCTTTGCAGCCGGATTGATGGCTGCCGTTTTATCTTCGCCCATAAAGGCAGGGCAAGATCAGACCATGTTTGAGTTGGGCGCCGCCCAGAAAAAACAAACCTCGAAAGATTTCAAACCAGCACCTGAAGAGATCAAGACGAACTTTGGCACACTGAAGTTCACCGGTGGTAGATATCCAACAACAGAAACTGCGCAGAAAGTCTATGATGAGTTGGATTTACAAAGTATAGGAAGAATTAACACCCTATTTTCCTTTTTCCACCAAGAAAAGAAAGATATTAACGACGTCGTCCAGCCCTGGGGCATCCGAAATCTGACTGATTTCCGCCGACACGCCCAATATGGCTCCTTCCCACCGGTGAATCCTGCCAAATTTCAGCTACCAGGCATGCCGGCTACCTACCGCTACTTTTGCTCGCAGCAATTTGGTGAGTTGACTGAGTCAAACTGATCTCGTTGGCTACCCGAACAACCCTTTTTGGGGCGGTGCCCGGCTCTCGGGTAACGGGTTGAATTCTTTTGATTCCGCTTTTCTCTCCAGGTGTGCAAGTATCTGCTTGATCACCGCAGGGTCTTCGATACTAGCGATTACCTTGACAGTGCCACCGCATTCTTCGCAAGTTGTAATATCGATATTGAATACTCGCTTGAGGCGTTGTGCCCAGGTCATCGCGGCATGCTGCTCCACGGGCGATCGCTCATCGCCGTTTATCACTCCCGCACTTCAGGTAGTCTTCGAATTCCCGCTGCACATAGCCCGGCAG
Source organism: uncultured Gammaproteobacteria bacterium (assembly GCA_947259955.1). Classification (GTDB taxonomy): domain Bacteria; phylum Pseudomonadota; class Gammaproteobacteria; order Arenicellales; family JAANXG01; genus JAHEKE01. The sequence continues at coordinate 335 of CAMYOI010000767.1, read as the reverse complement.
TATCCTGCCTGCCTCGGCCAACTGCTGCCTGAAAACCGGGTAGTGCTTCGACACCAACTGATAGAGTAGCGTTTTCTCGGGCTGATGGCGCTGATAGCGAAACGCGCTGGAGCCCGCGCAGGCGTTCCTTGCCGTGCCACTGGTGGACATGAGTCGCTTCCATGCGATTCAGAGTGAATGCCGAGTCTAGCGCTGGCAGAGCATCCGGGCAAATTCGACCTATCCGATTCCACCCTAAGGTAAGGGACCGCTCGGGCAATGAACGGCCGATTAGGCGTCCTTCTTAATAACGACCGCTTCACACTCGAGTGGCAGAAGCGGTCAAAATAGGGATC
>CAMYOI010000766.1 GCA_947259955.1 uncultured Gammaproteobacteria bacterium | reverse complement strand
AGAAACACCCGCTGATGCCGAGATAATCAGCCATCAACTCATGCTCCGCGCCGGTATGATCCGCAAAGTTGCGGCCGGAATCTACAATCTGCTGCCGCTGGGATTGCGGGTCGTACGGAAAATAGAACAGATCGTACGTGAGGAGATGAACCGCTCGGGCGCCCAGGAACTGTTGATGCCCGCGGTCCAGCCCGCGGAACTCTGGCAGGAATCGGGCCGCTGGGTGGAATACGGGCCGGAGTTGCAGCGTTTCAAGGACCGTCATCAGCGGGACTTCTGCCTGGGGCCGACGCACGAAGAGGTAGTAACGAACATCGTCCGCGGTGAAATAAGGAGTTATCGTCAACTGCCGTTGAATCTTTATCACATCCAGACGAAGTTCAGAGACGAGATCCGTCCCCGGTTCGGCGTGATGCGTGCCCGGGAATTTATAATGAAGGATGCCTACTCTTTCGACGTGGATCTGGACGGACTGCAGGCATCCTATGAAAAGATGTATCAGGCCTACGGGCGTATATTCTCGCGCTGCGGGCTCGAGTTCCGCGCCGTCAGCGCCGACTCCGGTGCCATAGGCGGAAGTACTTCCCACGAATTTCACGTGCTGGCGGAATCCGGCGAAGATGCGATTGCCATCTGTAGTCAATGCGCCTACGCCGCCAATGTCGAACTTGCGGAGGCCGTCTCAACCGATTCGGAGCGACCGGACCCGTTGCATGAGTTGCAGGCTGTCGATACACCCGAGCGGCACACCGTGGAGAGCGTAGCGAGTTTTCTCAAAATCCCGACGTCAAAGGTTGCCAAGACCCTGCTGGTCAGGAGCAGCGACGGCGGTGCCGTGGCTCTCATCCTGAGGGGTGACCATGAGCTGAATGCGGTCAAGGCGGAAAAACTGCCGGAAGTCGCCAAGCCTCTGGAATTCATTCAGCCTGACGAAGTAGCCCGGGTCGCGGGCTGCGATGTTGGTTCGATCGGGCCCAGTGATCTGGACATCCGCGTGATCGCAGATAAAGCCGCGGCGATAATGTCTGATTTCGTTTGCGGCGCCAATACGAATAACCGCCATCTAACCGGCGTCAACTGGGGCCGCGATCTTACCGAACCTCGAACAGCGGATATCCGCAAAGTCGTTGCCGGAGACCCGTGCCCTGAAAGCTGCGGAAAGGCGGGAGCAGTGCTCGAAATCAAACGCGGCATCGAAGTGGGTCACATCTTCCAGCTTGGCACCAAGTACAGCGAATCCATGAACGCCACCTGCCTCGACGATCAAGGTGAGTCGGTCACCATCCAGATGGGCTGTTACGGTATCGGCATCACCAGGATTGCGGCGGCCATCATAGAACAATTCCATGACGAAAACGGAATTATCTGGCCCGACGGGGTTGCACCTTTCGAAGTCGTGATCGCGCCCATTGGCATGAAGAAATCGGAGTCCGTAAGCGTCGTTTCGGAACTGGTCTACAGTAAATTACAGGATGCGGGTTTCGATGTGCTTATCGATGACCGAAATGAAAGACCGGGGGTGATGTTCGCGGAACTGGACTTGATCGGCGTGCCTCACCGCCTGGTCATCGGTGATCGGGGCATAAAGAACGGCGTCATCGAATACAAACACCGTGGTTCCTCGGAGGTGCAGGAACTGCCCGTTGACGACATCGTCGAGACCCTGAAAACGCTTAAGGACAACCGATAGTGAGACTTTGCCGCAGTCTAAATGTCGTTCTGACCGGCACGATCCTGCTGGGGCATACATTGTATGCCGACAGCGTCAACGTGGACCCAAAGCTCCTTATGGCTCTCAAGCAGGCCGCACGGGAGATTACGGATTCGTCGAATCAGATGGACGAGGTTATCTGGCTCGCAACAATGTCAAGGCGGCTGAAACGCAGAATACCCGACCCGTTTTACAGGATCGCCTTGTTGAAGACGGTCCATTCCGAGGCCGTGCGCGCGGGTCTCGATCCCGAGCTGGTGCTCGCACTTATAGAAATTGAAAGCCAGTTCGATCGCTTTGCCGTGTCACGGTCCGGGGCGAGGGGACTGAT
>CAMYOI010000765.1 GCA_947259955.1 uncultured Gammaproteobacteria bacterium | reverse complement strand
CCTGACCCCCACCTTGGCCACCGGGTGCCCCGCAAGTCGATTTAGCAGGCTGCTCTTGCCCACTCCGGTTCCGCCCAAGAACGCTACGATCAGGGGCCGGCGGTCCCGATCATGGAAGAGTTCCGTTGCGAAGTCGGTTTCCATGGCGTGCAATCCTTCGAGGTCACGTTCTGTCAACCAGCCCGCAGATTGAGCCTTGGCCGCCCATGCCCTGACCTTGTCGAAGTGTTCCCGGAACTCTCTGCTCAAAAGCAAACCTCCTTTTTCAGGCGCTCCAACCTGTCGAGATCCTCGGCATCCACAAGAAACAGTCCGGCAGCGGAGGATCGACTTGGAAGATCGATCAGGGTATCCCGCACCTCCTTGCGAAACAGCTCCCGGACTAGAGCGCGCTGGCGATCCAACAAGTTTTCCCGCACCGATTCCACGTACTGACCGACGGCGCTCTCGGTCAACATGGATGTCAGCGACAACATGGCCGGAGTCAGCAACGCGTCCGTTACGCCCACCGTGCCGGTCTTGACCGCAAATATGACACCTGCGGTGTCGGCAGCTACGCGGCTGGCACGCAACGTGTTCAGCACCAAGGGGTTTTCCTCGAGGCGCGCGTAGAGAGAGCGCGCCGCATCCTCTATTTCGGGTTCGAAGTCCGCCTGGTATCGCTTGACGGCATCAATGAAGCCGAGTTTCAGGCTTTCCGAGGCCCCGCCATAAGACCGATTCAAGCCGCGCCACCAGGCACCCGCCTGGCCGGGATCGTCGGTGCCCTGCACGATCACGGCATGTAGAGACAAAAGCGCATGATCCCTAACGTCATTCAGGATAGTAGCCTCCGCATCTCCCCGGGACTTCTGGCTATCGTCGTCGAACAAACCGGTAAATCTGCGCAGCGGCCAGGTCAGCACATTCCGGTCTTTTGTCAGCGGCCTGGCCAGGGCCGGAATCTCGAGCAGTTCTAACAACTGCACCACCGCCTGCTTGAAAGCGTCGTTGTGACTGGCGTGGTCGAGGTACTGCTCTTCGTATGTAGCCATCGCATCGTTCAACCGCCGGCCTACTTCACGCTCCCAGCTATTCGCGGCGTTGATTTCGGCCATGACCGGATTCAGCCAGTCCTGCCAGTTCCGCTCGATGACGGCACAGAGGCCAATCAAGCGGCACGCTTCATCGCAACGATGCCCCGAGTCGAGGACCGTGCTTCTCAACAATGCGACTTCCGGTATCTTCGACAGTGCCTGATAGGCATCCTTTTGCGGGGTATAGGGCAGAACGACAACAGGAACCTCGTCATCCCATTCCGATTCACGTAACCGCTCGCGGACGGCTTCAGCCAGGACTTCCTGGTCTGAGGATACCTTGTTCAGACAAACGACCAGCTTCCGGTCGAGCGGGCGGAGCGCATCGAGCGTTTCCCAGACAGATAGGTCGGCGTACTTCTCCTTGCTGACCACCAGCACGATGACGTCCGCCAGACCGCCCACCTTTGCAATAAGCGTCCTATAGTCGTGTGAACGATGAGAGTCGAAATCAGGAGTATCCCAGACCACGGCGTCCGGTCCGGCCTGATGCTCGACCTTTTCCAGGCGCAGGTGCTCGTCACCGAATATTCCACGGATCCACCCGACATCCTCACCGTGCCGACATTGCACGAACCCGTTGAGCTCCCTGGTAAAAGCCGCCAATGGGCTGGACTCGGCCTTGTGGATTCCGAGCAGGAGATTGACCACCGTACTCTTACCGGCCTGTGTCGGCCCGATTACCGCGACCTGAAGGGGAGACACCCTGGCCTCACTGCGCATGAGACGTTCACCCAGCAGGGTTTCCGCCAGGATCAACGTCAGCAGGGTTCGGCTCCGGCTCGCCGAGTGGTCAGGGATATCCCGATATGTGCCGACCAACCTCTGAATGAACATACGCAGCGGCCCGGCGGCAGGATGATCGGTCATGGCAATATTGTCCCGAAAACCGTGTGAATGAGATTAAATAAGCCTTGAAACACTTTCATACAACCCCTATACACACATAGAATACCGCAGCGCCCG
>CAMYOI010000764.1 GCA_947259955.1 uncultured Gammaproteobacteria bacterium | reverse complement strand
TCCATGTAGATCACCCGCATACCGGCGTCGTGGCTGAATTTCCAGACATCGCGATCGTTGACGCTGCCCCGGATGCCGATCTGAATCGTGCGTTTGGGATCCAGCAGCCCCTCCTCAACGGCCCGTCTGAACGGCGCGCCGTGATGGAACTTGGACCCGAGGTAATCGTCGCCGGTATCGCAGTGGGCATCGAAGTGAATCATTCCCAACGGCCGGTCCTTACCCAGGGCACGCATGATCGGCAGCGTTACGGAATGATCCCCGCCCGCCGACACCGGAATGATTCCAGCGGCATGGATCCGGGCATAGCGTGCGGCAATTTCCTCGAGGCTGCCCTCGAGTTCAAACGGGCGCTGCACCCAGGCATCCCCGATATCCGCAACCCGACACAGCGCAAAGGGCGCAACCCCGGTGGACTGGTTGATGGTTCTGATCAGGCTGGACTGATTTCGGATCTCCCGGGGACCGTGGCGTGCCCCGGTGCGATTGGTGACGCCGCCGTCGAAAGGTATCCCGCAAAGGCCGATGTCCACATCTTTCAAGTCTTCATGAAACGGTGCTCGGAAAAAGGTGGGGATGCCGGTGTAGCGCGGCTGCAGCTTTACGTCACCGCTCTCGAAGTAGTCACTCATCGATTTTTTGCTCAGTGGGATTCGTCACCGTGTCCGCGGCATAATGTACTACAGCGCATCGGTTTCCGCTAACAGATGGCACGGCGTTTGGCCTGCCCACCAGCGCGCAGTTCTCACCATGCGGGCTAGACCATTAGGTGAATGGCGCCGGAATGACCGATATTTTTTGTTGAGTAAATCCAACAACCCGCTTAGTCTTGGTGGTTCGATGGCGACGCGAAACGACGCAGTACCAGACGATGATCGGGCTGCCGGCACGGCGAGGCGCCCGCTCGACCTGATCGCCCCGGCGAAACTCAAACAGCTTGGACGACGCACCGATATACACGGGTCAAGCTACTTCATCGTTCATTTCGCGCTGATCGGTGTCGGCGCCTGGTTGACGTGGATTGCCTATGCGACAGTCTGGTTTGCGCCGGTGCTGCTGGTGCACGCGTTCGTGATTGGTTTTCTATTCGCACCGCTCCATGAATGCGCCCACGGCACCGCCTTCAAGTCCCGGCGGTTGAACGAAACCGCACTGTGGATCACCGCGTTCGTATACGTGGTGCCGCCTTACTATTTTCGTTACTTTCACCTGGGCCACCACCGCTTTACTCAGATTCCCGGAAAAGATCCATCGCTGGTGTTGCCCGAGCCCGCTAGTTTTCGTCAGTACCTCTGGTATTGCGCGGGACTCTGGTTCTGGTGGCGGAACATCACCTGGATGCTGAAGCATTTCTTCGGACATGTGGATCCGGCAAGCGCCGAGTACGTGCCGAAATCCCGCATCGGCCTGATGATCTTTGAAGCCCGAATCCTCGTTCCTGCCTATACCCTCCTGCTGGCCGCCGGTTTTTACTTCGGCTTTGCGTGGGAACTATTCGTCTGCTGGCTGCTACCCCGGTTTTTGGGAGAACCCGTACAGAGGATTATCCGCGTGGCGGAGCATGTCGGCTGCGCCGAGTCCCCGGATCTGCTGAAGAATACGCGCACCACCATCACGAACGCATTTGTGAACGCGATCGCCTGGCAGATGCCTTTCCACGCCGAACACCACCTGTACCCGAACGTGCCGTTTCACGCGCTGCCGGCGCTGCACCGCGTTGTCGGACAGAACGTTGTTATCGAGGGCCGCGGGTATCTGGCGGGGCAAAAGGACATTATCCGCAATCTGCTCGCCCGCAAACCCGGTGTGACAAATTCGGCGCAGGGGCCGAAACCTTTCCTGTAAGTGAAGTAGAACGGGTAAGGCCGCTCAGGTGGTGTTTAGCGTGTCGGAAATCAGGGCGATCATCTCGAACATGATCGACATCGCGACCAGCGAAGTCTGTTTATTGGGCGAATCTTTTGTGGGCATCAGGCATACCACATCGCCACCAATGATGTTCCCGCCTTTCACACTGCGCAACATTGCCATGGTCTCGTCGATCCGCAGGCCTTCGACC
>CAMYOI010000763.1 GCA_947259955.1 uncultured Gammaproteobacteria bacterium | reverse complement strand
TCTAATGTAATCAATGCGTTGAGTTTTCGAGAGCGGATTGTAGTGCCATAATCGTAGGTTAATGTATTGACCTTCCCCGGCGCCCAGGCTAGCGTGCCCGGGTATGTACATCCGCCGCACCACCATCAAAAGCCGCCGCGGCGGCGAGCCCTACTACACCTATCGGCTCGTCGAATCGGTGCGCACCGACCAAGGGGTGCGCCAGCGCACGCTGCTCAATCTCGGGCGCTTCTTCGACCTACCCCGGGAGCACTGGGCCGCGCTCGCCCAGCGCATCGAGCAATTGATCAGCGGACAGCGCGATTTAGTGGCCGTGGCGCTGGATGCAGAGACCGAGGCCGCCGCGCAACGCTATGCCGCCCAGGTGATTCGCGCCAGGGCCCGCTTCGAGGAAGGCGCCGCCCCCGGCGAGGCCGACTACCAGGCGCTGGACGTCAATAGCCTGGAGCTGGTTCGCCCGCGCGCTGTCGCGGTCGAACACGTGGCGCTGGAGGCCTTACGTCAAGTCGGCTTGGATAAGCAGCTCGCGCAATTGGGCTTCACTGGGCCGCAACAGGCGGCGGCGATCGGCACCCTGGTCGGGCGGATGGCCGCGCCCGCAAGTGAGTTGGCCACCGACTACTGGCTAAAGCACCACAGCGCCCTGGGTGAGCTCATCGATTACGAGTTTGCGCGCATGCCGCTGATGCAGCTCTATCGCGCCTCCGACCAATTGCTCAAGCACAAGGCGGCGTTAGAGCGCTATGTGTATTCGCGCGCGAAAACGCTGTTTGCGTTCGACGAGGTCATCACGCTCTATGACCTGACCAACACCTATTTCGAGGGCAGCGGTGCGGGCAATGCCAATGCGGCGTTAGGGCATTCGAAGGAGAAGCGTTCGGATTGCCCGTTGGTCACCTTGGCGCTGGTGCTCGACAGCAGCGGCTTTGTCAAGCGCAGCGAAGTCTTCAGCGGCAATGCCAGCGAGCCGAAGACCCTGGCGCAGATGCTGGGCACGCTCGCAGAGCAGGCGCCCGGGGAGCCGCCGACGGTGGTGCTCGACGCCGGCATTGCCACCGAGGAGAACGTCGCCTGGTTGGTCGAGCACCACCATCGTTATCTGGTCGTCAGTCGCAAGCGCCACCGCGAATTCAATCCCGATGAAGCGGTTGTGATCAAGGAGCAGAACGGCTTACGCATCCAGGCGCAGCGGGTGCTCAACGCCGAGAGCGGCGAAGTGGCGCTGTATTGTCATTCCTCGCAGCGCGAGGCGAAAGAGAAAGGCATGGCCGAGCTCTTTGCCAAGCGCTTCGAGAACGCCTTGGAGAAGCTCGCCAGCGGCCTGCAGCGGAAAGGCACCGTCAAGCGCTACGAGAAGGTCTTGGAGCGCGTGGGGCGTTTGAAACAGCGTTACTCACGCGCCGCGCAGTACTACACGGTCAACGTCGAGCACGACGAGGCCAGCGGCAAGGCCTGCGCCATTCATTGGCAACGAAACAAAACCGTCAGCGACACCCTCCCCGGGGTCTATTGCCTGCGCACCAATCAAACGCAGTGGGACGAGGCCACGCTGTGGCGCACCTACACTATGCTCACCGATTTGGAGGCGGTGTTCCGCTGCCTGAAATCTGAGCTTGGCCTGCGGCCCGTCTATCATCACAAAACCGAGCGCGTGAGCGGCCATCTGTTCATCTCGGTGCTGGCCTATCATCTGGTGCACACGATTCGCTTTCAGCTCAAGGCCCGCGACATTCATCTCAGCTGGCAGGGCCTGCGCCGCCAGCTCGCGGGACAGGAGCGCGTCACCGTGGAGCTCAAGCGCGCCGATGGCAAGACGCTACACATCCGCAAAGCCTCGCGGGCTGAGCCGCGCCAACAGCTCATCTACGATGCGCTCGGCATCAGCAACCGGCCCGGGAAAACCGAAAAGACCCTCATCGCCGAGCGGCTACCGGCAACCGTGTAGTGCCATAACGGCATCCGCACAGAAGCCAACTCACTGATTTATCAAGTTTTCATCAAGTGCAGTGTTAAACTTGGGCTAGGCGCCTGGCTCAGCGCCATCCCTAGGCGCCCGGCGCAGCG
>CAMYOI010000762.1 GCA_947259955.1 uncultured Gammaproteobacteria bacterium | reverse complement strand
TCGGCGTTCAGTGATTTCTTCGAGTCGCTGTTCGGGCGCGGGCAGTCCGGCGGCAGCAGAAGTGCGTATGGGTTTGATGGGCGCGGTAGCGACCACCATGCCAAGGTATTGATCGACCTCGAGGATGCTTACGCAGGAACTGCCCGCCAGATTACCCTGCAGGCACCCTACGTCGATGAGTCGGGTCACATCAGGACCCGCGAGCGGACGCTCAATGTCCGCGTTCCCAAAGGCGTGATGTCGGGTCAGCATATTCGCCTGGCGGGCCAGGGCGACCCGGGCGCGGGCGGTGGACGAGCGGGCGACCTGTATCTCGAGGTGCAGTTCAGAACCCACAAGTTGTACCGGGCGGAGGGGCGGGACGTTTACGTCGACGTTCCGGTAGCGCCCTGGGAACTCGCTCTTGGCTCAAAGATCCGGGTGCCCACCCCAGAGGGGAGGGTCGTAGTCGCAGTACCGCCCTCGTCCCGGCCGGGCGACAAACTGCGGCTTGCCGGCCGGGGAATCCCGGGCAAGAAGAGGGGAGATCTTTTCGTCACCCTTCGTGTTGTGTTGCCGCCAGCGGACAGTGAAAAAGCCAGGCATATGTACGAGCAAATGAAGCGGGAGATGAATTTCGATCCGAGGCAGAACCTGGGTGTATAGACAATGATGAAAAAGAACGAAATTCTGACAGGCGTGGTGTTGGACGAATCAATGGAACTGACCGTGGACGAGCTTTGCCAAAGCTGCTCGGTCAGGCGCGAGACGATAGTATCCATGGTTGAAGAGGGCATTCTGACCCCGGTAAGCCGTACCGATGCGACCTATCGATTTACGGGTGTCAACGTCAAACGCGCGATTAGGGCAACGAGACTGCAAAGAGATCTTGAACTGAATCTGCCGGGCGTTGCGCTCGCCCTGGATCTGATAGAAGAAATCGACCGTTTGCGCGAGCGCCTGCGGAAAATCGGCTCGCCCGCTAAAGGCGCACGATAGAATGGCGGACCCCGCCCGGTAATTTTTCACAATTCGCATTAATTCACCGCTGTCACGGCGGTTTGATGTGGTGATTCCCACATTGTCGAGGCACAAAGTTCTGAGATCATGCTCTCAACAGCGGAAAATTTGAACTGCAAGGAGACCAGAGCAATGACAAATGACGAATTCAGAGACTGTAACGATTACGAAGAACATTCGGCGTGTGGAAAAGACGTCGCGGCGGGTTGGATAGTTGTAGCGTTGGTGAGTGCCTGCCTTTTCATTTTGACGTTGTGATCAGCCGGAAATACCCGAACATGGGGGCAAGCGTGATTCAATTTTTGGCGTATCCAACAGCAATATAAACAGGAGATTAAACAATCACGACCGTACTGGTGCAACATGCGGTCTAATCCGTCTCGAACAGTGAAACGCTAATACGGGGAGTCAGTCCCTCGAGCGCCCCGCGCACTAATCCGATGTGACTGCGGTCCACCCGGACAGGTACGTGAAGACGCGCTCCATCGCCCCGGCATATTTCCATTGCAGCCGATTCCTTGCGTGGATCACAATACAGATGCACCTCGATAGGTGTGTCGGATCCAGCCCTGTCGACGCCGAAATGATTGATCATTTCGTGTACGCCAATCTGCCCCGGGGCCGTTCCTGCCTCCGGGTTGGCGGCGGCATAGGTTAGGAGGCATGAATCGAAACAAGGGGCGATCAGGCGTGTAATCAGGCCGGCCGCCCCCATTGCAATCGCGATCACCGGGCTATCCGCTTTTACGATCAATTCGATTACGGGCAGCGTGTCGAGAGTTTGCCGGGCGAATCCCACGAGTTTGACCACGTCGGCCTGGCGGCGCATTTCGCCGTATTGAGTCCACAGGTCCCCCGGCATCGAATCATGAAAGTGTCGTGAGACAATCACCTTTGTGGACTCTCCGTAGTTGCGGAAGTCCGATACGCAGTCCCATTCGATGTCCACGTATGCGCATCCAAGCGCACTCGCTGCGCTGAGGATTTCGAGGCGCTCGGATTCGGTGCCGATAAAACTGCCGCCTTCGCGGGGCGCGCGGCAAGTCACCACCAGTGGGCACGGTGA
>CAMYOI010000761.1 GCA_947259955.1 uncultured Gammaproteobacteria bacterium | reverse complement strand
ATCGATGATCGACGTCTGGCACTGCTGATTGAACTGGATAAGCGCTGCAGTGGCGCGATGGAAAGCGGGAACGTCGAACATTACATGCAGACCAACCAGGAGTTTCATTTCACACTCTACACCTCGGTTCCGCAGCAGGTGTACATGTCGATGATAGAGAGCCTCTGGCTGCAATTCGGACCTTTCATGCGCACCGTGGTCGGGCGTTGGGGTACATCCCGCCTGATTGATCAGCACCAGAAAGCCATCGAGGCCATCCAGTCGCAAAATCGCAGGGTACTGAAGGAGGCGATCAAGACCGATATTTTGCACGGCATGCGGATCATCGGCGAGCAGGTGCTTAACCCGCATATTGCACCAGACCGGAATCATCATGAATGACATCGTAACGTGGTTGAAGGACCATCGAATTACCGAGGTCGAATGTATCGTCCCCGACATGGCTGGAGTCAGCCGCGGCAAAATCATGCCAGCGGACAAGTTCGCCAGCGAGGGAAGTATGCGACTGCCCGAGAGCGTGTTCGCGCAGACCGTAACGGGCGGATACACGGATCGGCCGTACAAACTGGGGATCACCAACGAAGCCGATATCGATATGGAGATGCGTCCCGATCCGGATACGTTACGCATCGTGCCCTGGGCCAAGGATCCCACGGCGCAGGTCATCCACGACGGATTCTATCTGGACGGCAGCGCCGTGGAGATCGCACCCAGGTACGTACTGAAGAAAATTGTCGAACTGTACAAGAAATCCGGCTGGCGCCCGGTAGTTGCTCCGGAACTCGAATTCTATCTGATCAAACCGAACCTCGACCCGGACTATCCCCTGGAACCCCCGGTGGGACGTTCGGGGAGGCCCGAGTCCGGGAGCCAGGCATTCAGCATTGACGCCGCAAACGAATTCGATCCATTGTTTGAAGACCTTTATGGTTTTTGCGAGGCACAGAATATCGAAATCGACACCCTGATCCACGAGGCCGGCGCCGCGCAAATGGAAATCAACCTGACTCACGGCAACCCCCTGGTGCTCGCCGATCAGGCATTTTTATTCAAGCGAACGATGCGCGAAACGGCAATGCGACACGACGTATACGCGACGTTCATGGCAAAGCCCATGGAAGAGCAGCCGGGCAGCGCCATGCACATTCACCAGAGCGTGGTCGATGACCGGACAGGAGAAAATATTTTTAGCGATGAGAACGGCGAGGTCAGCAAGCTTTTTTTAGCGCATATCGGGGGACTCCAGAAATATCTGCCTTCCGCCATGTCATTTTTGACGCCCTACGTAAATTCTTTTCGTCGAATAGTCCGACACGGTGCAGCGCCCATCAACCTGCAGTGGGGCTACGACAATCGCACCGTGGGCCTTCGCGTTCCCCACTCCGTCCCGGGTGCCCGGCGCGTGGAAAACAGATTATCTTCCGCCGACGCCAATCCCTATATCGCCATTGCCGTGTCTCTTGCGTGCGGCTACCTGGGCATGAAAGAGATGCTCACACCCACCGAACCCCTTGCGACCAGTGCTTATCATCTCCCGATGGAACTGCCACACGGCCTGTTCGCCGCGCTCGAACTCCTCGATAAAAACATCCAGCTAAGGGACATCCTGGGCAAGAAGTTCAGCGCGGTGTACAGCGCGATCAAGGAAACCGAGGTCGAGGCATTCAGACGCGTAATCAGCCCATGGGAAAGGCAGTTTCTGCTGCTTAACGTATAACCCGTTTACCTTACCAGGGCGAGACAAATGAGAAGTAACTACCGCCATGAGTCGAAGTCTGGGATCAACGGCATATTGCATCCGAACGAAGCGCCCGCCGCGGGCCTCGCCCGTAATTCTGGAATTAGTGGAGATATCTAGATGAACAATTCAGACACCCATGCGCTGACCACGAGGTGGCAGGAGCTGGATTCACGCCATCACCTGCATCCGTTCACCGATTACAAAAACCTGCATCAGAAAGGCAGCCGGATCATTGTGCGCGCCGAAGGCGTGTACCTGTGGGATTCGGACGGAAACCGCATCCTGGATGGCATGGCCGGCTTGTGGTGCGTCAACATTGGCTACGGTCGCAA
>CAMYOI010000760.1 GCA_947259955.1 uncultured Gammaproteobacteria bacterium | reverse complement strand
TCTTTACTCCGAGGTAAACCCTATTCGGCCACGGCGGTATTTTTTTATCGCATACGAATTCGCCTATTGACCGAGCGCTTCGCGCAACCGGCTTGAGAGATCCTGTCTCTGCAAGCTGTCGCGGATCACGTTTGCCCTTGGCATCGCCCGTCGAACCCCGGATAGACCATCCATGGCGGCGCGGACGCTGTCGTTGACGGTGTAGTGATAGAGTATCTCGGTCTCAAAGGGGGCCAAATCCTTCAGCCTATCCTGGTTCGTGACGCCAAACACCGCCAAATAGTCCTGGCGGATTAATTCAGGGTCCGAACCGGGCGGATAAAGCGAGGAGAATAGCGGAATTTCCGAGACCGTGCTCTCGATCGCGCGCCCGGCTGTGGGCGTTTCGAGAGGGACGTCCAGCAGCGCGTCGGCGTCGATAATGCCGCTGCCATAGCCGCTGTCCCAGACCGTCCCTGCGCAGTGGGTCCCGGGTGGGTTGTCCGCGCCCACGGCACTCGGCCGCCAGGAGGACGCGTTGAGTGCGCTGCGGAACGCTTCGGTCAACCGGCCCCGGTCACGCAGCGCCGCCAGCGCAGGATCATTCTTGTGATAGGCAAGCCAGAGCGCCGCCGCGCCGGCGGTGTTGCCCGTAGCGTAGGTCGTGCCCTTGCTCATCCCATTGATATAGTCATGATCATCGTTTAACCCCGCGCGCCACACCGACTCACCGGGCGCGCTGATATCCACCCTCGGCCCGCGTGATGAATGCTTCCAGTGTCCGCAGCGAACGTTGCTTGCCGCCGCGGCAATGGTGGCATCGAAGCGCGCCGGCCATACCACCGTGCGGACGTAGTTGCCGGCCGCCGCCACGACAAGGATACCTTGTTCCGCGGCTGACTCGACCGCACGCCACAGGCCCAGTGACGGCGGGCCACCCATGGCGATGGAGATGAGTTGGGGATCGCCGTCGATTTCTCCATCGGCCACCGCTTGAATCGCCTGCGCCAGCTTGCTGGTGTTCAACTGGCTGACGCTGCGATGCACGCGCAGTGGAATCAAGCGTGCACCGCGCCCGACACCATTGACGCAGCTATCCGCGCCGGCCAGCTGGCATCCGGGCGGACTCACGATCACGCTGCTGCTGCCGGTGCCGTGGCCGGGATTGTCAAGCTTGGCGCCAGTTAGCAGCGGGTCCTTTGGATTATCGTTACCCTCGTAGAAGTTCCATCCCTTGTCCACGTCGAGGGGGCGGACGCCGCCGACATCCTGCCAAATCTCCGGATGTTCACGGTAGCCGGTATCCGGGTGCGCGACGTATACGCCACTGCCTTCCTTGCCCTCCGACACACCGTGGGCGCCTCTGATCTTTGCCCAGGCGGCGGCGGCGCGAATCTGCTTCAGGCTCCACTGGTCGTCGCTCGTGGCAAGCTCGTCGTGGCCGTCATCACCGCCGACGTCCCGTTTGTCGATGCCCTGATCGTTGGTGGTGCCCGGAACGGTGATTTCCAGATTCGGTTCGACCCGCAGCGCACCAGTCTGATCCTGGATCTCGTACGCCTCATCGAACGCACGCCCCACCGACACCGGTTCATCGGCGGCGCGGGCCGAAGCCCGCGGAATCAGGTGCAGAACCCTGCCGTCTTTCGATAGACGAAGCAGACGATCGCAGTCGGCGTTTTCACCACCTTCCGCGCAAATCGAACGAGACGCACCGAGCACTTGCCGTATATCGCCAGTCGCGTCCGCCTGCACCGGGTAAATGCTGAATCCCGTCATCCGTACATCCTCCCGGCTTACCCGCAGCAACTGCTGGCGGGTCGTCCAGGCACCGGTTGACACCGGTTTAGCCGCCCGGACGCCGTGCACCACGTCGGAAAGGAATCTGGTCAATGGATCCTGTAATGCACCCGTTTGAGCCGGCGGCGCACCTCGGATGCCCCCCTGCGGAAACACCGCGGGATTTATGGGTTCGTTGGTGGCGATCACCTTGAGCACATCCCGAACCGAGTCGTGTCCCTCTGGGACGAACATCTCGATCGTCCGGCTAAATTTTTGACCGGGAGGCAAGGCCTGCTGCTCTCCTGCGACCGGC
>CAMYOI010000759.1 GCA_947259955.1 uncultured Gammaproteobacteria bacterium | reverse complement strand
GATTCGACTGATTGTTCATTTGAAATGTTAGACATGGTAATTCTCCTGTTGGGGATTAACGCCAGGTCGCACCTCCTCCCCTGCCGGGAAAGACGATGCTTCCCCGGCGGGGTTTGTGAAAGTTTTACGGGTGTCAGAGCAGTCCCCGTTGAGCGAACGAGACGCACTCACCGGCGGACACCACGAAATGGTCCAGCACACGGACTTCTACCAATGCCAGTGCGGCCTTCAGGTGACGGGTGATCGCCTCATCCGCATGGCTCGGTTCAGCCACGCCCGACGGATGATTGTGAAATAGGACCAACGCTGCCGCATTACAGGCCATGGCTTGCTGCACGACGACCCGCGGATACACCGACGCGCCATCGATGGTGCCTTGAAACAGCTCACGGAGCGCAATGATCCGATGCCGGTTGTCGAGGTACAGAACTCCGAAGACTTCGTTCCGGTAGCCTGCTAACTTAAGACGCAGGTAATTCCCCGTCGCCTCTGGACTGGAGAGTGACCTTCCGGCTCGATGCTTGATGGCCAGGACTTTCATCGCCAGCGTGATTACTGATTGCTTCTCCATATCGTTCAGGTCCTTAGGTTTCAGACCGGCCAGCCGGTCCACGTTCCTTGTCTCTACTGATGAATCTATGTTCTTCATGACTGATCTCCGCAATAAAATGGGAGACCAATCCCCCGGGGAATGATCCCCCGATGGGCTAAGAAAGTGACCGGGCAACGTGTGTTACCCGGCCGGTTGTGAATTTACGCCGCGTCGTCTTGCGCGGTGTAGAACGGCTGCCCGTCGACCTTGGCCCACGCAATGCGCAGCAGGCGGGACTTCAGGCTGATGCCGGTCTCGCCGGCCTTGTCGCCGTTCTTGAAGGTGAAGGATTCCGCATGGAGATCACTCAAGGTGAACCCGATCAGGACCTTCTGATTGCCCTCGACGGCCGGTTTGAGTTGACGCACAACTTCCTGCGCCTTCCTGCCGGACACCGTACACTCGAAATGAGTGTACTGGACATTATCGACGCTGCCCCTTAAGGCCGCGATGGTGGCGCTCAAAAAGGGATTCCCCTCTCTCGGCGTCACCTCCCGGACACGGTTGAGATAACCGATACCCTGGGTGTGAAGATCGAAATACTTCGTAGGTTCGTTGGTTAACATAGCGCTTTCTCCTTAGAGGTTGACTGCTCGAAGCAAGCGCGTCCCTGACGGGAACGCTTGCCCGGCAGGGGTGTTGGGATGGAAACTGATTCCATTCCTTTGAAGATGGACCGACGGCATTAGATTGAAATCCTGCCGCTGTGCACCTATTCCACGGTCCGAAGGTACCTTGGTTGCCACTGAGCCGCAGTGACCACGGATAAAATCGGTGTAATGGGTTCGCTCAAGCCGCATCGGAGGCTTCACAAACGTAGCGCAGGTACTTGAGCATGCCCCGGGCGTTGGCGAAGGCCGGGTGTTCGGCGATCGCCTGATGCGGAAACCAGTTGGCGATGTGTTCTGCCAAGGCGACGGTCCCGCCGCCCACGAACAGGATGCGATCCAGCTCTAGACCCAGGCCCAGCTGCCGGCGGGTTTCTGCATAGATTCGCTCGACCACCTCGCGTTTGGCAGCTTCGACCCATTCCGCGACGTCATGGTCTTTACCCTTGAGTCGCACGACCTGATGATCGAAGGCCTCGGCAACGAGTGGCTCACTTAGGCTCTCCAGATCGAAGCGTTCCTGGATGCCTTCGCCCACACGCTGTTTGACATCCAACATGCCGCAGCGCAGCGAGCCGGACGAGGCATGCACAATGCCCTGGTCCTGCACCACGACGTAGTCGGTGGTCCGGCCACCGATATCGACAACGGCCACCGGGACAGACAAACGATTCTCGTCTACAGCCGCCTCATCGCTTTGCTCTACAATCACATCGTCATACCAGGCGGCCAATGCCTCGGGGATCACCTCGTGGAAGGCAATGCCGGCCGGCAAATCATCTGACAGTGATCGAACCGGCTGCTTGAGACTGTCGCGCTTCCTGGCAATGGTGTCCTGGCGGCGTTCACCGCTCTTTCGGTAAAAGGCGCTGACGGGCA
>CAMYOI010000758.1 GCA_947259955.1 uncultured Gammaproteobacteria bacterium | reverse complement strand
CGCCACTTGAAGCGCTTTGCCGAAGCAATGAAGAAGCAAGGTTGAGGCACGGTAGGGATGTCCCTCACGAGGCACCCCCCGTACAGATCCGTACGTGCGGCATTACCGCATACGGCTCCTGCCTCGGGTAACGACGGCGAAAACGCACATTGGGCCAGGGGTGAACATTCCGCGGCATCGGTAACCACTGTTTCTCGATGCGTTTGAACTTCTCCCAGGTAAGGTGCCTCCGGGCCTTCTGACTTCGACGCCGCAACGTCCTTAGCCACGCCCGGCCCACCTCGTAACGGAATTGGGTCAAAGCATCCAGGTTATACGGTACCGCGTAGTATTGGTAGTACCCCTGCAGAACCTGACGCAGCCACCGTCCGGTTTCCGGTACCGGGTCCTGGAAGCGGCGTCTCAGTTCCCTCTTGATCTCCTGCAATTTACGTCGCTGACGCTTTCCAATCGTCCGACGACGGATAACATAACGGCCATTTCGGGTTTTCGCCGTAATATGCGTAAACCCGAGGAAATTGAACGTCTCCGGCTTGCCCAGCCCCGCTGCCTTGCGTCTTGCGGCCGCATGACGGCCAAACTCAATCCTTCGACTCTTGCCAGGATGTAGATTCAACCCGAATCGGCCCAACCGATCGGCCACGTCTGCCAGGAATGCTTCGGCCTCTTCCTTGTGTTGAAAGCCCGCCACGATATCATCGGCGAACCTCACCACGATCATCGACCCTCGCACCTCCTTCCAACGCCGCTGCTGCACCCACAGATCAAAGGCATAGTGCAGGTAAATATTCGCCAACAACGGCGAAATCACCGCACCCTGAGGACTGCCTTCTTCCGTGGGCTGCCAGTGACCGTCCTCCATGACACCGGCTCTCAACCACTTACGAATCAGGCGGATGATACGCTTGTCTGCGATACGATGCTCCACAAAGCGAACCATCCAATCCTGCTGGATGCGATCGAAATATCCTTGGATGTCCAGATCAACCACCCAGTTGATGGGACACTCGGTCAACCCCACCCAAAGCGCATCCAGTGCCTGATGTTGGTCCCGCTTCGGTCGGAAACCGTAGCTGAACCCAACAAAGTCTTCTTCGTAAATGGCATTCAACACCGTCGCTACCGCCTGCTGGACAATCTTGTCTTCCAGCGCAGCAATACCCAGCTTGCGCTCGCTTCCATCTTCCTTGGCAATGCGAGCCCGCTTACTGGGCAACGCCCGGTAGCTTCCCTTGTGGATCCGGTCGTGTAAATCCGTCAACCGTTCCAGAACTCCTTCCTGGTAGTCCATCCATCGGACACCGTCCACTCCCGGTGCCGCTCCCCGTTTGAGCTTTTGATAGCTCTCCAAAAGGAGCGATACATCAACATGATGCAGCAGAGCTGTAAATTGCAGTCTCTTGTCCCTACGTGCGGCTTCCCGCACACCCTCAAGGCCTCGCGACACCTTCCCCGAACCCTGTGTTTCGGCAGTGGGCGCCCGTCGGGTGTTCCCCTCGGCCAAACCCCTTTGCTCCACGAATTCCGCCAGCTTTTGGCCGTCTCCTGACGGTTGATTACCTTTGTTCATTCGCTTCCTCGCTCGTATGAGTTTGTCCGAATTCCCGGTCTCGTGCATGTGAGTCGTTCGGCTCTTCACCTTCTCTCACCGATCTGGCGGGTTACCACCCCGCCAGATACGACCAGGATCTCCCAGGTTCCGTGTATGAAGTATACGAACACATGTTCAGGGTCTCTGACTCCGCAGGGTCGAACAGCCACTTGCCATAATCGCAACTGCACATATTGCCTTCCGCAAATTGGGAGAGCGTCGGCACCCTGATAGCGCAACTTTCGAAGCTCAATACCTGACCTGTGTCCACCCCTGTCAACGCTTGCCCTTCAGGGTTACCCAATCAGGCCATGACTCGGGGCCAAGGCGGCTGGCCTGCCTTACCTCGTATGACATTTCCAGTCACACCTCCATACCAGATTGTCCTGGCGCGTCCCCAACGATTGCGCTGACACCGGATCGGGTCTGTCTGGGTACAGTTAAAGCGAAATTCTGGCAACGGCCTGAACAGGGGGAGGGGCATTTAC
>CAMYOI010000757.1 GCA_947259955.1 uncultured Gammaproteobacteria bacterium | reverse complement strand
CGCCCTCAAGCTCTTTGCCTGCAAAGCGTCAACGACGGCGTTGCTGATTTCCTCGCCATGCACGCAATAGAGTATGATCTGCCGGCCGGCATCCAAATCGCTAATCCAATCATCGAGCGCCGCCGGATCACGCCAGATGGCGCCCGGTATGGCTACTGGCTCCTTTGCACGGGCCTCGGCGCGGCGTACATCAAGAAGCGAAATTGGCTTACCGGCAGAAAGCAGGGCCTGGAGGTCTGTCGGGGTTATGGTGCGTTCCATGAGTAGGTCCTTAAACAAGAAGTGAGTGTACGAGTCCCGCGGCGGCACAGACGCCGATCACGGGAATGATGCCCACCTTGTAGCGCCACAACGCAATAATGGCTGCAACAGTGATGAGCAGAGAAAACCATTCGAAACCGCCCGATAAAGGCGAAGCCTCGGTGGCGTTGGGCCACAAAACGTGCCAGGCGAAAAGACGGCGAGGTTGAGCACCACACCGACCACCGCCGCAGTGATGCCGGTCAGGGGGGCGGTGAACTTGACGTCGTGCCGAGTCGCTTCAACCGCCGGGCCGCCGACAAGGATGAACAAAAAGGACGGCAGGAAAGTAAAGATCGTTGCGACCGTCGCACCCGCGATGCCACCGAGCACTAGACTGTCCGGACCAAAGACTTCCTTTGTCCAACCGCCCACAAAACCTACGAATGCCACCACCATGATCAGCGGTCCTGGCGTGGTCTCGCCAAGCGCCAGGCCGTCTATCATCTGAGTGCCGCTCAACCATCCGTAATGGTCGACGCCGCCCTGGTAGACGTATGGCAGGACGGCGTAGGCGCCGCCGAAGGTCACTAATGCAGCCTTGCTGAAGAACCAGCCCATCTGGGTCAACGGGCCCTGCCAGCCGTAGGAAAGGAAAAGTGCGCCTTCGAGCAGCGCCCACAGGGTGAGTCCCATAGCTACGTGTATGATCGTAGAACGCCTGCTGAAAAGCGCCCACGATGGTGCGGGTGTATGGTCGTCGATTAACGCGGGGCCGTATGATGCGCCGGAATCATCACGACCGCCTCCCGCCATGAACTTGCTCGGAGCGAAGTGGCTGCCCACGTAGCCGATAGAGCCCGCAGTCAGGACGATATAGGGAAAAGGCACCTCGAGTGCAAAGATGGCGACGAAGGCACCCGCAGCCATCGCCCACAATACCGCGTTGCGCAGCGCCCGCGTACCGATTCGATAGGCGGAAAACACGACGATCGCGGTAACCGCCGGTTTGATACCGTAAAGTACGCCGGCAACCACCGGCGTCTCGCCATAGGCCAGGTAAATGTACGTGAGCGCGATGAGGATGGCGAGCGACGGCAGTACAAACAGCACCCCGGCCATGATGCCGCCCCGGATGCCGTGCATGAGCCAGCCGATGTAGGTCGCCAGTTGCTGGGCTTCGGGGCCGGGTAGGACCATGGTGTAATTGAGCGCGTGCAGGAAGCGGTGTTCACTGATCCAGCGGCGTCTTTCCACCAGTTCCGTATGCATCATCGAAATCTGACCGGCTGGACCGCCAAAACTCATAAAACCGAGTTTCAGCCAATATTCAAGGGCCTCCCGGAACGGAACCAGCACCGCCGGATCGCTTTTTGTTGCCATCGTTTCAGCACTTGTCGCCATGTCTATTTCCTCGCAAGGTCGTTGGTCGGCGCGGGTTATCGAGTGTCGACAGTCGAAAAGCGGCGGTTGACCAGTGTCGTGAGTTCTTCCAGGGCTGGGCGCGGCTTCGTCGAGTATAGGCAATTCGGATCGTAATGCCGCTGCTTACGCCTCAATTTCACGAAACGCGACGGAACGGTCGAACAGACGACGCAGTCCCTCCTCTGCCTCTGAGCTCTGTTCGGACGGATCAAACAGCCAGGCGGTGCCGGAGTCTACCAGTCCACAAGAAACCCCTTCATTTGAATTATTGAAAAAACCATCGATTGCTGTGTTGCCATTCACAAACATGAGTGGCGATCCCGACCAAGAGCATTTCTGTGACGGTATTACCGAGGACATCATCACCGCGCTATCACGTACCCGCTGGTATAGCGTCACATCGCGCAGTTCGACCC
>CAMYOI010000756.1 GCA_947259955.1 uncultured Gammaproteobacteria bacterium | reverse complement strand
GTCGTCGGTGACGCACCCCGCAAGGACCGCCAGCATTAGAACCAATAGATATCGCAGGAACATTCGGGTCGTACCAGGGTAACTCTAACGCTTAGGGCCCGCGCCAAAATAATATAACAGAACGATAGGCTAAGTTTGCCATAATTCAGATCGACCAGGGAGCACTGGTTTTGCCATGATTTGAGGCATTTCAAGCTGTTTCGAGCTGCACGGTTTCTGTCAATATTGACCTTGACAGGTTAACCTAGTAGGGGCAATATTGCCATTATGCGCCCCGAACAGTACCCGGCCAAGAAGCTGGCCGCCTTTTTGCATCGGCACAAGATCGCCACGCTTGATCAACTCGCCGGTGCGTTGGACCAGGGAAGCGAACGGACGGTGTTCCGCAAGCTGCAGACGCTGAGCTATGTGAGCAGCTACTCCCACCGGGGGAAGTATTACACGTTGCAGAGCATTGCCCAGTTTGATGCCGAGGGACTGTGGTCGTGTCGCTCGGTGTGGTTCTCCCGATTTGGCAATTTGCTCGAGACGGTCAAGAGCTTTGTCGACCGATCCGAGGCGGGCTACACGGCGGCGGAGCTTAAGGAGGCGGTGCACGTCGAAGCGAAACACGCGCTGGTCGAGTTGGTTCGCCGCGAAGAGTTGTATCGGGAGCGGCTGAGCGGACGTTATGTTTACTTTTGCACTGAGCGAAAGCGCGGGGGTTCTCAGGCAAATCAACGCAAGCGTTCCCCGCGAAAGCGTCTTGCCACCGTCATCGTGGCCAACCCTGACCTGGCGGAGGAAGAAGCCAAGGCCATGGTTGTGTTGTTTCTGAGCACGCTGGACGAACGCCAACGGCGCCTGTACGCGGGGCTCGAATCACTGAAGCTTGGTTACGGGGGCGATCACTACATTGCTGAGTTATTCGGCATGGATCCGCACACCGTAGCCCATGGACGTCACGATCTGATCGAGGGTGAGTGGGATGCTGAGCGACTGCGTGCCAGCGGGGGCGGGCGTGCGTCTGTGAAAAAAAAACGCCGCAAATACTAGACGCGTTGGCCGAGATCATGGCGTACGAAACCGCCGGCGACCCCATCAGCGGTTGCAAGTGGACCGGCAAGAGCACCGAGAAGATTGCCCGAGAATTAGCCCGAGCGGGATGTCGGGTTTCCCCCAAGACCGTGGCACGGCTGCTCAAGGAGATGAACTTCTCCTTGCGGGTCAACGTCAAGATGCTCGAGTCGGGCCAGAGCAAACCGATCGACCCCCAGATCCGGGACCGGCAGTTTCGCTACATCAAGCGCCAGCGATTGGAGTACGCCAGAAAGGGCCTTCCCATCATCAGTGTCGACACCAAAGCGCGCGAACTCATCGGAAAGTTTCATCACAACGGGAGGCGCTGGAGTCGCGAGCCCATTGACGTTTTTGACCATGATTTCCCATCAGATGCCGATGGGGTCGGCATTCCCTACGGGATCTACGATACGGTGCGCAATGAAGGCTTCGTCAGCGTCGGCATCAGCCGCGATACGGCGTGTTTCGCCGTCGATGCGATTCGCTCCTGGTGGACAAAAGCCGGATCGACGCACTACCGCCATGCTGACGCCATCCTCATCCTTGCCGACTGCGGTGGCAGCAACAGCTATCGTGCCCGGCTGTGGAAATACCAGTTGCAGATCGATTTCTGCAACCGCTCGGAGTTAAAGGTCAAGGTTTGCCACTACCCGCCTGGTACATCCAAGTGGAATCCGATTGAACATCGCCTGTTTCCATTTATCAGTGCCAACTGGGCGGCGCAACCCCTCGTGAGTTACGAAGCCATGCTCAAGCGAATACGCACCACCAGGACAGACACTGGACTTCGCGTGCGAGCTCTATTGAACAACAAGGAGTACCAAACGGGAATCAAGGTCTCTGACGCTCAAATGCAGCAAATTGCCTTGACGCCAGCATGCGTCCACCCCCAATGGAACTACTCCATTGCTCCGTCTTAGAATGTGAAATTGTTTTGGCGCGGGCCCTTAGATACATAATTCACCTGAGAGAATACTAAAAATAATAGGGGACAGACCACGTTATAGAACCTAAACGCCCAGA
>CAMYOI010000755.1 GCA_947259955.1 uncultured Gammaproteobacteria bacterium | reverse complement strand
ATTTTGAGCGTCGTTATCGGCGGCGTGGGGGCCTGGCTGCAGAGAAGCCACTATGTCTGGGCGCGACGTCTGGTGCAGGGCTACGTCCAGTTTTTCCGAAACACACCGCCCCTGATCCAGCTGCTTTTTTTCTACTTTGCGCTGGGCCAGTTCACGCCGACCTATTCGCCCGACGGCTGGCTTGAGCAGCCGGTAATCTCCAATGTGGGCTGGGCGATCATTTCCCTGTCTTTTTTTGCCGGCGCCTTCAACGTCGAGATCTTCCGGTCGGGCATCGAGGCGGTGCCGGAATCGACCATCGAAGCGTCTGATTCACTCGGAATGAGCCATCTGCAGACCTACATCTACGTGATTCTGCCGCTGGCGTTCAGGGTGAGTCTGCCGGCGTTGAACAATAATCTGGTCAACCTGGTCAAGACGACCACCCAGGCGATAGTCATCGCCGTGCCCGAACTGCTGTATCAGCTGGTCAGTATCTACAACGACTACTCCACGGCACAGAACGCCTGCATGCTATTGATGTTTATTGTCTATATCGGGCTGGTGGGCATTCTGGTGCTCGGTATGAATCGCTGGGAGCGGGGCATGCAGATTCCCGGCTACGGGGCCTGACCATGGGCGCCAGGATCTCCATCCCCGGAATCAACAGCGAAGCTGCCACCGACCTTCCGGTGCTGCTTCCCTTCGGGGGCCGTCCGGCAGGTGAGGCCGAGGATCTTCGGTTCAGCCGTTGGGTCGGGTCGATGCCGCCCTGCTATCTGATGGCGGCGCTGTGTGCGGCGGCCCTGTGGCCGCTGTTGGTTTACGCGCAATCCAACTATACCCAGGCCGAGGCATGGGATGCGCTTTGGCGCTGGATGCCGTTTCTCGTGACCGGGGGTTTCTCGCTCAATCTGCTGATCAGCTTTCTGACCATGCTGATCGGCACCCTGGCCGGCGTGGTGCTGGGCTTGTGGCAGATATCCCCCAAGACATGGATTCGAAAGGTTGCCTGGGCGATCACGCAGGCGTTCCGCAATTCACCCTGGTTGGTGCTGTTGTTCATCGTAATGCTGGCTTTTCCTTTCCAGATCGAGATCGGCGACACCGTCATCCCCATTCCCGACTGGGTCAAGGCGGTGGTCGGTCTGTCGCTGCCGATCATGGCGAATATTTCGGAAGTGGTCAGGGGCGCCGTTCAGTCGGTACCGACGGGACAATGGGAAGCGGCGGAATCTCTGGCCTTTTCGCGGGGGCAGACGCTGAGGCGGATCATCCTGCCGCAGTGTTTCAAGAGAATGATTCCGCCCTGGATGAACTGGTACGCAATTCTGGCCATGGCGACGCCCCTGGTCTCATTGTTGGGGGTAGAAGAAATCGTCACGCTTTCACGGCAGGCCATGGAGTCGGAGGACAACCACCCCGAACTGCTCATGCCGTTCTACGGATTCTGCCTGGTTATCTTCTTCGCCTACTGCTACCCCATCGCGAGATTGACCATCTCACTTGAAAAGCGCTTCGTCGTAAAACTGTGAGCGGAGTGGACAATGACTGAAAACGCCTGGGATTCGACGCAACCTATCGTATCTATAAAGGACGTATACAAATCGTTCGGGGCCCTCGAGGTTCTGAAAGGGCTGTCCCTCGACGTCATGAAAGGGGAGGTGATCTGCATCATCGGTCCTTCGGGTTCGGGAAAATCTACGCTGATTCGATGCGTAAACGGCCTGAATGACATCAATTCAGGGTCCATCACCGTTGAGGGACAGGAAGTACACGATGAAAAGCTGGACAAGCTCGAGCTGCGCAAGAAGGTCGGCATGGTGTTTCAGCAATACAACCTGTTTCCCCACAAGACCGCGCTGGAGAACGTCATGATGGCGCCGGTTCTGGTGCTCAAGGAACCCCGTGCGGAAGTTGAGCAGCGGGCACGCGCTTTGATCAAAAAAGTGCGCCTTGAGGGCAAGGAAGACAGCTACCCCGGGGAATTGTCCGGCGGGCAGCAGCAGCGAGTGGCAATTGCAAGGTCTCTCGCCATGCAGCCGGACGTCATGCTGTTCGACGAGGTCACGGCGGCGCTTGATCCGGAGACCGTCAAGGAGGTGCTGGTG
>CAMYOI010000754.1 GCA_947259955.1 uncultured Gammaproteobacteria bacterium | reverse complement strand
GCGAATTCAGCCAGACGATCTATCACCCGACCAGCACGTGCAAAATGGGCAACGACGCCATGGCGGTTGTCGATGACCGGTTGAGGGTGTACGGCATTCGCGGTCTGCGCGTTGCAGATGCTTCAATCATGCCCGAAATAATTTCCGGAAACACACTCGCTCCAGCCGTCATGATCGGTGAAAAGGCCGCCGACCTCATCCTTGAGGATTCGCGGCGGTCGAGTTCCGAATTGACCTAGCCAAAAACTTTCTTATCGTCAGTTATTCGCTTTTAGGGGACGGCTCCCGGCGCCTCGCAGAGATACTCACCATACCAACACAATCATCGATTACAGGAGACACGACCATGAAAATGACGACTGAAGAAGCGTTGTGGTCCGCAATTATTATGTCCATCTCTTTTCGCGAATAGAATCTCGTATTTCATTGGGCTCGTGGCATAATCCGCGACCGTTATGACTCGTACCACGATAATCTACAGATTTCTTTTAGATGCGCTGACCTTCGTCTGGCTGCTCGTGCGATCGAGCAGGACCGTCGCAGCAGAAAATCTGTTTCTTCGTCGGCAACTTGCCCTGTACCAGGAACGTAACATGAAGGCGAGGCGGACGGATCCAGCCACACGTTTGACGCTTGTATGGCTTTCCCAACGCTTCGATTGGAGGCCAGCGCTTGTGATTGTGCAGCCGAAAACATTGATTCGGTGGCATCGTCAAGGTTTCCGCCTATTCTGGCGATGGAAGTCCCGACCTGGCCGGCCTCGGATACCGATCGAACTGAGACGGCTCATCCGTGAAATGGCCTTGGATAATGTGAGCTGGGGCGAGGAACGAATAGCGAACGAGCTATTGCTCAAACTGGGAATCCGTGTATCACCACGGACTGTTCGCAAATATATGCCGAAACGGCCTCGTGGTGGTCCTCGCGGTGATCAACGCTGGTCTACGTTCATCCGCAACCATGCTTCCGCCATCATCGCTTGTGATTTCGCTGTGGTCATCACCGCAACATTTCGCCTTTACTATATGTTAATGGTCATCGAACATCGTTCGCGCCGCCTGATACATTGCAATGTCACTGAATACCCGACCGCCGAATGGACATTGCAGCAACTTCGTGAGGCGCTTCCTTACGAACACCAATATCGTTATCTAATCCATGACAATGACAACATCTTCTCAACGGAACTCGACAGATCCATTATCAGTTTAGGGGTCAATGTAATCGAGACGCCGTACCGAAGTCCGCAGGCGAATTCAATCTGTGAACGGGCGATCGGATCACTGAGGCGTGAATTTTTGGACTACGTGATCCCACTCAATGAAGTGCATCTACGCAAACTTATTAATGGCTGGAAGCGTTATTACAATAGGTCACGCCCGCATATGTCGTTGGGTCCTGGTATCCCGAGTCCCCCAGAGCACCTTCCCGCCCGATTACAACCGACGCGGCATCGAATCGCTGGAAACCAGCGGGTGAAGGGCGATCCTGTGCTGGGTGGACTGCATCACGACTACCGGCTTGAGGCCGCATGAACCTTTCAGTCAGGATTGCCCATGGCTAAACGGTCGGAGCCGCCGCTGATGGAACCACTCAGCGATGACGAGTATGGAGAACTCGATGATTTGCTCCTATCCGATGAATTGCCCGAAGAGTGCATGGACGCCGTCACCCTCGAAGGTTTTCTCACCGCTATTGCGATTGGGCCGGTGACGGTGACCCCAGACCAGTGGCTGCCCCACGTTTTCGGCAGCGATCCAGGAGATTCGATGCCAGAATTTCCCGCCATCAGGCTCTTTGAGCGTGTGGTCAATCTCATCATGCGGTTTTACAGCTCGGTGATCATGATCTTTGCAATTGCGCCCGAGAGATTCAGCCCAACCTTCTATATCCGGGAGGTGGAGGGCAAGACATACACCATCGTCGACGAATGGTGTAGTGGTTTCCTGCAAGGCATTGCCTTAGCCGGCGACGCTTGGCAGCCTCTTGGCGATGAAAAGCCCGGTATCCTGCGGCCGTTTCAGCTCTTTGCCACGCCGGAGGGCTGGGCGGAACTGGATGCGGCAACGGACGAGGCGGCGATGCATGCG
>CAMYOI010000753.1 GCA_947259955.1 uncultured Gammaproteobacteria bacterium | reverse complement strand
TTTTCCATATCCAGGTTGAATTTCTTTACGACCAGCGACTCGCCGTCGTAACTCTTCTGGACGTCGACGAAGCGAACGATGGCGTTACTGGTCTCTGTCATAATTTCTTCGATGCCGGATGTTCAAATCATTAAAGTAGAATTCTATGTTCATCGCCATCTGCGTACTGCGTAATGCTAACCAAGAGATAATAAACAACGGAATCTGCGCCGGCACCGGGGCAGACGTCTATGCGGACTGCAAAACGGCGGGCCGAAACGGCTATCCTCCAATGGCTATCTAATTTTATTGTTTGGTAGTTCATCCTGACATAGACAATTGGTGAAGGTCAACGGCAAATGCATCCGGAGAAGCGAAAACGGCTAGCAATGGAGGGGTAAATATCCGCTGAGCGTATCTTTCTGGGTAGTTTTCGTACTGCTGACGGGGGTTTACCGCGGCTTGGAGCCGCATTTAACGGGCCTTTGCATCGATCTCGAGCTATTTTGACGTTAAAAAGCAGAAAATTGGGCTTCTGTCCCGCTTTCGATCGTCTGATCAAAAGACGGGTTGCATCCGAGGTCGGCTTATTCCGTGGGTCGGCCTGAAGGCCGACGTACATGAAGCCTGCAAGCCCGCACTGGTTGGAATTTGCAGGTTATTTGGACATCCAGGCGGTGAAGCGCTCCAAGACCGCCGCACCGTTGTCCGCCCACCAGTACGGATCGGCGATCACGCTGCGTTTCAATACCGCCTCACGGTTCGGCATGTGCGGCAGGATGTTCTGGCCATTGTGGAAGAATGGCTCGTTGGCGTTGATGATATCCAGACCGGATTTGCGCATCGGACCGTAATTGATCCACTTGGCCTGGCCGGCCTGCTGTTCCGGTGCGGTTGCGAAGATCATAAAATCCAGGGCTTCGTCATAGTTTTTCGTACCCTTCACCATCACCAGATACTCCTGCTCCAGAACCTGCCCGTCCCACACGATCTCGAAGGGCTGGTTTTCGATTAGGATAGCGGCGCCGCTGTGGCCGTTGTAGGATATCGCCATCGCCACTTCACCGCTTTTGACCAATTCCAGCGGTTCTGATCCGTAGGTCCAGAATACGACGTGATCACCAATGGTGTCGAGCTTGGCGAAGGCGCGATCCATGCCTTCATTGGTGCTCATCACTTCGTAGATCCTGTCAGGTTCAACGCCATCGGCCACCAGTGCCATCTCGATATTCGCGTAGGCCCAGGAGGGTATACCGCGCTTGCCCGGGAACTTTTTCACGTCGTAGAAGTCCCCTATGTTCTTCGGGCCGGTGTCATCCGGATATTTCGTCTTGTCGTAGAATACGACATAGCTCCAGAAGATCTGCGGCGCTGCGCAGTTGGAGACTGGTGGAACCAGCATGTCCTCGACCATTGGCGTCCCGTCGGGCGCAGGCACGAACCTGTCGAACGGCAGTTCCTCGAACAACCCCTGCTCACACCCGATGAGCGCCTGATCCGGCAGCACGTCGACGATGTCCCAGGTAATCGTGCCCGCTGCTACCTGGTCTTTGACCTCACTGAGGCCACCTTCGTAGTGCTCCCATGTGATATTGTTGCCGGTCTTCTTTTGCCAGGGCTCGCCATAGGCTTTCTGCTGACTGTTGGCGTACGCGCCACCCCAGGAGGTAACTGTAATATCCGCCGGCGAGGCAGGGGCCACCAGTAGAGCAGCTAAGCCCACAGCCGCGGCCTTGTAATCAAGCGCCATATTCATCCTCCAAAGGTAGACAATAAACCACACCATTTAATAAAGAGCCATTCGAGCTACTGCTGCCGCTCGCGGCAGGTCAAAGTCCCCCGGGTCAACCTAATGGCTCACGAATGGCTATCCGTTTTTAGTACCACGCGGGTGTAAGTAGCGTGTTTTACTGGATTGTTTCGCTGCGCTCGCAATGACTGCCGTTGTCATCGCGAGGAGCTTGGCGACGCGGCGATCCAGTCAAAATCTGTACTCCGCAGGAGACAATCCCATCAACACAAATGCAAAGCTATTTTTGACTAGCGCGTTTTAATCTTTTTGCCCTCGATCCAGTTGATCAGGGGACGCCTCTGCTCGAGATCCTTGGCCACCG
>CAMYOI010000752.1 GCA_947259955.1 uncultured Gammaproteobacteria bacterium | reverse complement strand
TGGCTGTGCGTTGTCCTCAGAAGTTGCGTTGGGCGGCCGGGTTTCGAAGCAGCGCGGTCGTGGTGTAGACCCGCCGATAAAAACGGTCGTTAAAAGGCCCGAAAGTCAAGTCGCCGAGTCGATATATCTTTGAGTTCGTGTACCGGGGAACCGACTCGACGCTACGCACCAAGAGATACACGCGGACCGAAACTGCATTCTGCAACTGGGCCGCGGTGGGTGTCCCGGTGTACTGATTGGCAACACCGTCGTCATCGGTATCGACACCGACCACGGCGTGGAGCTGCTCGATCCCCTCGGCGAGCCCACCCGATTCGGTTTCCATGGACACCGGCGAACCTGGAATAAGCCGCTTTCTGAACAAAGTAGGAACGCCGTCACCGGCCGTCGCCGAGAAGGCTCGGATGTAATAGACGCTGTTGAGATACTCCCAGTTTTGAAACCCCGGGGGCGTCGCGGGTGTCGAGCCAGCCTGTTTGATGAATGAGCCAACCGTGTCGTTTGTGCGGAGGTAAACAGCGTTGTTTTGCAGAGTAAGCGCGGGTGTTCCCCGCACCCTCTTGATCGCAAGCAAGTCGGTGTTGGCCTGAAACTCTCCTGCGCCGATGCAGGGATGCGCCGCGATAGCCGTCGCTGTCGTTGCCTGAGGTGTCAGTTGAAATGGTACGCGGGGATCATAGGCCCAACTCGTCCAGCGACCACCGCTCGCGTTGGTGACGCCACAGTCCGTGCCCAAATCGAGACTGGCATCGTTCTCGACGATTTCCTCGGGTGCCAGAATTCCTGCCCAAAATCCTGCCATTGAAATGTCGCGAGTGAGCTCCGACATTGCGAACCGGGCATTGTCCTGCATCCGTGCGAGCGCCTCATTTTGCGAATAGCTGACCTTCCCCCCCAGATAAAGCCCGATGGCTCCCATCGTTATCAGCAGACCGAGAACCAAGCCAACCAGGAGCTCAACAATGGTGAACCCTGAGTGGGTTGAATTGCGTGCTCGCGGGTCGCCCATATCCATCAATTCACAAAGGTGTTAATTAGCAGTACTCGGCGAAATTCATCACCGTTACCATAGCGACCCAAACCACTGCCACAAGCGTTCACGACATCGTCGTCTTGCCGGGCAAGGCCCCGCCACGCAATGGCAACCGTGACCGCTCCAGCGGCGCTGGGTGTCACGCAACCCGTCGGTGACACGAGGCCCCCACTCAGGAGATTTCCTCCCGCGGTGACGGAAACCTCCTGAAATCCGTCCAGTGCCTGCTCCCATTCGATGAGATCCCGCAGGGCCATTTGGTCGGGCGTACACGCCGTCGTGGTGCAGTTGGGAGGCACTGTTGCAGCCGCCGTCAGGGCCGCGGACATGCCACCGCCGCCCAGCCCCCCAGCGGGCGTCGCATAGAGTGCCAATTGGTCGGGATTGGCCCTCATGCGTTCGATGATGTCTTGTGCGAGGTGAGCGGCGGTGGTTCGCTGCAAGGCGTCGAACCCACCCTCCTTGGCAACTTTCTGCATGGCGATTGCGCCCAGAACGCCGATGCTGAGAACGAATAGCGCGAGCAACGCTTCGATCAGAGTAAACCCGCGGCTTCGAACGCGTGCAATCGGTCGTGGCCGCGGAGTGTACGGACCCCGGCAATCTCTAGGATTAAGAGAAATCTGCATCGCGGTTCTTGTTGTGAATCCTTTCACTTCCAGCGCCCACCGATGCCCAAGGTGACCGAAAGGAAGCTGGGCACACCATCAATCGAGAAAGTGGCGGTAATCGCCGCCGTACTTGCCTGATCGATGAGCGCGAATCCACTGTGATAAACGAACGCTGACTCCATAGAACCCACTTTATACACTCGTAACCAGCTTTCCCGGACGGATAGCTTTCGACTTGATTTCCCCACCCGAGCAGAGCATCGATAGAAACAAGGCAACGGAGGAGAGTGTGGATTTCCCTCTATCCCATGGGGAACTCCTACATTTCCGATGGGTCGCCCCGTGCGGACCGAGCTGTCTCGTCAACCTTATGAGAAGCAGAATCCATGCCGGGGCAGGACACTCCGAAAATCACCAAAAAGCTGCACTGGCCGCCGATAAGACCCCCGCCCAGCG
>CAMYOI010000751.1 GCA_947259955.1 uncultured Gammaproteobacteria bacterium | reverse complement strand
AGCGCTTAGTGCCTCGACGGCGGCACGATACATCGCTACAGCCTTCTGCTCTGCAAATGTATCGGTAGTGTCATCGATGAGTGGGGGAGTATCCAAGATATCGACGGACGAATCAAGCCCGAACAGCAATTCTAAATGTGGAAGCATCATCTCACGGATAAAGGTCGGCACAGCGAACCCAACCCCATTTTACCCTACACACGACTTGTAACGCGTAGGGTCCGCTGTACGGACCGGTTGAATGGATGTCCATGCTGCCCTGCCGCTTTCCTCATATCTGGCTCCGTGAGCCCGAAATTAAATCCCTTGGCAGGATAATTAGAATGCTCATTCCCTAGACATCCCCATTAAACAGGAGTATAAGACGCTGGGAAATAGTCAGAGATTCCCAGCGACAATGAGCTACCCATTCAGACCCGCTAACAATCAGCCTTTCACATTCGATGGCCTAATCGGCCATATGCGCTCGGTGTTCAAGGATTTGCTGGATGCACGCACCGGCAGCAACACCCACTATACAATGGTAGACGCAGCGCTCGGCGGGTTTTCTGTGTTTTTCACGCAAAGCCCTTCCTTTCTGGAGTTTCAGCGAAACATGGCGCTGGCCAAAGGCCGCAGTAACGCCTCTACCCTGTTCAAAATGACCGAGATCCCATCGGATAACCAGATTCGTAATCTCCTCGACCCGGTCCCGCCCAAAGAGTTCTTTCCCCTGTTTGCCCGCATCATCGATGGGCTCTATGACCTGGATTACCTGGAGTCCTATCGCTCGATCAATGGCACGTTGCTTGTCCCAATGGACGGCACGCAGTACTTCTCTTCAACGAAGATTTGTTGTAAGAATTGCACCGTCAAAAAACCTAACAAAGGCAAAACAAACTATTCCCATACGGTCGTCACCCCGGTCATCGCCGCGCCTGGGAGTCACTCGGTATTCCCGTTGGAGCCGGAATTCGTCACACCCCAGGACGGACACGACAAGCAAGACTGCGAGAATGCCGCGGCCAAGCGCTGGCTCACCCAATTCGCTCCCCGCTATCGGGACTGGAGAATCTCGATATTGGGCGATGACCTGTACTGCAAACAACCGGTGTGCGAAGCCATTCTGGGCGAAGGAATGAGCTTTATACTGGTCTGCAAGCCCGACTCGCACAAAACCCTCTACGAATGGGTGGCGGGATTGGAGACCAGCGGGGGTGTTGAAACCCTAAGCGTCACCCGCCGCCACGGAAAACAGCTCGAGACCGATACCTATCGTTTCGTGAACCGGGTGCCGCTGCGCGACGGTAAAGATGCTCTTGAGGTCAACTGGTGTGAGTTGACCACCCGCAATGCAAGCGGAGAAGTGATCTACAAGAATGCCTTTGCCACCAACCACGAAATCACCAAGGACAACGTAGCCGAGATTGTGCTGGCCGGACGCACCCGCTGGAAGGTCGAAAATGAAAACAATAACACCTTGAAAACCAAAGGCTATCATCTCACCCATAACTTCGGGCATGGGAAACAGAATCTCTCCGCAGTGATGGCAACCCTTAATCTGCTGGCTTTTCTGACGCATACCGTGCTCGGACTCATGGACGCCAACTACCAGCTCGTGCGCCAAAAGCTCGTAACACGGAAAACCTTCTTCAACGACCTTCGGGCTCTGACCCGCTACCTGTGCTTTGATAGCTGGACCGCCTTGCTTTTGTTTATGATGCGCGGGCTTGAGATCGTACCTCCGGACACCAGCTAAGCGCTTAGTCGCTTTTCTCTTCGGAGGACAAATACCCCACGCCGAGCTACGTGGAGGCCTCGTATTCCTCTGCCGCGAGTATACTCGCGTACTTTGCAAGCCCAACACGGTGATCAATCGTTATCTTTGTTGAGGATTGTTGCCTTCGCCGGTTAAAAACCGATATAACTCCTTTTTGGTTGAATCCGGCCTTAGTCTGCAGTGGACATAAAGTTTATCAGGAAACAAACGCTCCCAGATCATTAATTTTCTGCGTTAAATTTAGAATTGCTGTACCAACGACTTTGACATGGATGTGCGTGATATCGTACACAAGTATGCGCGTCGATGGCTGGTGGAACAAGAGATCGCTGAGCAGATTCTGTTCTTCCA
>CAMYOI010000750.1 GCA_947259955.1 uncultured Gammaproteobacteria bacterium | reverse complement strand
CGGGTCCCGATACGCCAGGATATCGTCGAGATTTTCACCGGCGTGCTGTCGGCCGGTAAAATACAGACAGATCGCGTGTTCCCCTTCGAATTGCAGGACGGTGGTATACATCCCGGTGCGCGGGGGTGGCGAGTCGCTACGGTTTTCCCGGATCATCGACAAGATCCGTGCACCGGTGTCGTCTTGATAGACCAGCGGTTGGTTGGCACCGAGCTTTTTCAGAGACTCATAAATCGGATAGGCACTGTCGGCGACCTGCTCAACCAAATCCCATTGCGTCGCATCCGACAACGGCATGCCCAGCATGGCCTGAAAGGATTCGATGCGTTTGAAGGGCAGACCCAGGTGATAATGGGCTAAAGCCAGGTTCACTTTGAGACTCACATCATAGGTTTCCTGGCTTGCCTCGGGTGGCATCGGGGCCGTCCACAAGGCGCCGCACGTCCCACAACGCAGCTGCTCGAGCTCAAAGCGTGTCACCAATGCCAGTGGCTGACCGGTAAAACGCAGGCGTACCAACGACCGGAACGGGTAAAGCCGGCCGCGCTCGCACAGCGGACACCAATCCCCCGACCTATACCCATCGAGGGTACAGGAAACCGTCGTAGCACCGGGATAATCCGCCGCCCCTCGGCGACCATGACCGCGCGACTGCTTGGCGTTCGATTCCCCGATTTGCTCGTCCGACAGCATACCGGAAGTGGCTGCTGTCGTACCCGCCGGAGCATCATTGGAACCGGAACTCTCATCGGATCCACTGCCACCACTTTCTCCACTACCATCACCATCATCCCCTGGGTCCGGGTCTTTGGGTTTTCGTGAGCGTTTCTCGGTCTTTTTCCCGAACAGAATTCGCTTCAACTTCGACAGGCTGATACGGGTTTCCAACAAGGTCCGCTCAAGCCATACCAGGGTCTTGAGTAAAGGAACAAGCCGTTTCTGTTCAGAGGCATTCAGGGTCCCCTGTTGCGCCTTCTGGATCAACTGCTCGACTTCGGCTTCTTCAATTTCGATCGGTTGCGGATCCTTCATCGGCACAGCCGCTCCCGAAAATCCTTCACCAGCGGATAGACCCACACATCCTTGACCGGTACCTGGCCAAGCCGGTGATCACCCAACTTTCCGCGGCCCTGCGTCTGCCCCAGGCACTGCCAGTTCGCCGCTTTATAGCAGGTCCCGGCAAAACGCGCGGCCTCCACAAAGGTCTCCAGCAGCACCGGCCGGTATCCGTAACGGGCTTCCCACGCTCCCGGCAGCTCCCTTGAGATCAGGGACAACAGCTTACTGGCCAGACACTGGACGCGAACCCAGGGCAATATCAAAAACCTCGCATTGTTGACCACATCGCCCAGGTTACGCTGCCGCTGCGCCCGGCTCCAGCCGATCCAGGCATCTCGCGGCCCTGTCTTCCAGGCCGCTGCTCCAAACCCCAGCAGGCCCAGCAAGCGGTCTCCGGCATACGCGAAATAACGCAGCTGCGCACCCGGCAATGGCTTATAGCCCAGGTAGTGGTAGCGGTCGATGTATTCGTTCCACAGGGCACTGTCTTTTCGCTCCACCCGTTGCAGCCGCAGATCGGCCAGTTCGTGCACCGCCACCTCAAACAGCGGTTCAGGCTCAGCCTGCGCTGTGCGCCGGCTAAACGCGCGACACGGATTGACCTTATGTCTCGGTGGCGGTAACTCGATCAGCCCTTCCCGGTGCATCCGCAGCAGGGCTACCCGGCAGCTCATGTCCTTCAACCCACCATCGGATTTGCGCCAGTCCAAGGCTTCGCATACCAGATAGGAAATACGTTGGCGATTCGCTTCCGGATGCGCCTGGATTAGCTGGCGAACCTGCTCGATGTCGTCCGCAGCGAAGGGCCTGCCGCTGTAGCGCTTGCTGTTGCAAAGTTGCTTCATGCGGCATGTTATAGAGGAAATCCCTCCACGTGTCCCGCAAAAATATTTTACTTGAAGATTAGCTGATTCTGGGATAAAAGGTCGTCAACGATACATCATAGAGTTCGGGGTGTTCTAGAGCACGCACCGCTGCCGGGACGGCACACTTCCGTAACTTGAATGCCGCCTTAGCGGAAGTGCCAGCATCCTGAGTGCTCGCACAGGTATACC
>CAMYOI010000749.1 GCA_947259955.1 uncultured Gammaproteobacteria bacterium | reverse complement strand
CAAAACTGAATGTCCTTGGCGCGCTCCATCACTTGGTCCAGATCGACAGGTAGCTCACCTTCGCCGGGGAAAAGATTGACTTGGACGATAAGTGCGGTGGTAAGCGGCTTTTCGTCCCAGACGTAATTGAGCGGCGTGTTGGAAACGAGGCCGCCGTCCCAGTACTCGTCGCCGTCGATCTTCACGGCGGGAAATCCCGGAGGCAAGGCGCCGCTGGCCAGCACATGCTCGGGCTCGATGCGTGTATGTCGGTTGTCGAAGTAAACCGAATCGCCCGTCCGCACGTTCACGGCACCAAGCGAAAGCCTCGCGTCGCCACGTTGGATCAGGTCAAAATCGACGAGTTCTTCGAGGGTCCTCGTGAGCGGTGAAGTGTCGTAGAAGCTTAACGCCTCGGGCGATGCAGATGGAGCCAGGAGCGGTGAGGGAATGCGGGGCACAAAGAATCCCGAGATGCCAAACGTGGCCACGCTCCAAACGCTCAAACGATCCAGGAACGGCCGCAGCGACTCGAGCGGGGCGGGTGGAGTTAGCGGGGCATACGACGACACACGGTCCCAGAACTCCCGCAGACGTTCGACACGGCGTTCGGGGGGATTGCCGGCGAGAATCGCGGAATTTACAGCACCTATCGAGATGCCGACAAACCAGTTGGGGGTCATGCCTGCATCGGCCAGCCCCTCGTAAACGCCGGCCTGATAGGCACCCAACGCACCACCGCCCTGGAACAGCAGAATCTCATGATCAAAGCTGCGTCGTTTCATGGCGTCACCTCCACTTCGTTTCTCGCGCAAACCCGGCATACGCCCGTAAGCTTGTCTTCGCGGACGCAAACGTTTCAGGCAGCTTTCTTGAGCGCCTTTCTCAGTGCCGTGATGTCGTTCTCGTCGAGGTCAGTCTCGACGATCTCGCCGCCGAAGGGCTCGACTGCGGACTCGAAGTCGGCCAGGGTTGCCTCTTCCCCAACCAGGATCAAAGCCGACGTATCGTTCGAGAGCGATGCTGCAAACGCGTCCAGATTCGGGTCATCGAACGCGAGTTCATCGCTGGCGCCCATCAGAGCTCCCAACGAGCCACCCACGGCCGCGCCGGCCAATGCACCGCCCGGCCCGAACAGCAAGCCGATCAGCCCACCGGTGAGCGCGCCAAACCCGGTTCCAGCCCCGACTTCGCTGTCGTCCTGAGCCCAGGTGCTGTGGACGCGGATGGCGCCGTGCTTGCTCCGTGAAATCACCGCGACGTCGTCAATCCATACATAGGCAGGAGCGTAATCTTCGAGCGTGTCGAAGGCCTTGCCAGCTGTTCTTTTTCCGTCGAACAGGAACGCTTTGAAACCATACATATCGATTCTCCTGAGCTAAGTTGCCTTTTGCATGATGTGTTCAGAGCAACCCAAAGTTCTTTCGCCGATGAGGCGCCATCCCTTGCAAATGACCGGCTGTTACAAGAGGCCCCGCATCCAGCGCAAGGGGCCATTTCTGGGCTTCAACTCTAAAATCGACCGCGTGTAAAAAACGACCCCTTTACCGTAAAATTTCAGGCCAGACAGCGTAAAAAATGACGAAACGGGGCCCGGAAACGCAAGCCCGATCACGAGATTCGCTTCGGCTCCTTTTTCTCTAAACAATGATCCGGCACGGCTGACGCGCGGGGCTGAAAGCATAGATCTGCGGCCCAACAGTCTCGAGGTTCATCGGGGCGCGCACTGGACCGCGGATGACCAGGCGCAGGGCCTGACAGACGGTATGCCGGGATCCTTGCGCTTGCTCATCTCCCAAGGCTTGGCGGCGGTGCCTGATGAACAAAGGCAGATACCGGAAACGACCAGCACCGGCGCGGTGACATTGATCCAGCACCGCGTCAGGATCATTAATCGTGGTCTGTCCCCTGTTACGGGTGCTATTACGGTTGGATCAGAGACAGCTGAGTCTGCGCCGCGCGAAGATCGGCGGTGTCGTGGCCTTCGGTGAAACGGCCCAAGACCTCGGTGAGCAGCTGGTGTGCATCGGCTGAGCTCCCGAGACGGCTCAGACTAAGGGCCGCACGGAGCTCCAGGGAGGTCGCCCCCTGGCGGCCGGCCACCTCGAGTGCTCGGCGAAAGCAGGCCTCGGCTCG
>CAMYOI010000748.1 GCA_947259955.1 uncultured Gammaproteobacteria bacterium | reverse complement strand
TAAAAACAATAGGTTAGTCACTCAGTCGCTAACTACGAACCGGGCGGTCGGGAGTTCGAATCTCTCCGGGCGCGCCATCTGAAACTGACGTGGTCAGCCCTTTTTTGTTTTTACTGGGGAACAAATTGAACGAAGAGTAGGATGAAACTATGATTAACATTGAATGGAAAATGAAGCCGATGTGGCATTGGTTGGCGGTACTCGTTGCGTCAACCGTGTTGGCCTGTAATCTGGCTCAGGCGGCAGAGGCAGGGCCGGAAAACTATCAAGACCTGCCGGTCGGCTTTACCGACCAGGGCTATCCGGTAGTCGGCAATCCCGACGCCACCGTGACCCTCGAGGAATGGAGCGATTACCTGTGTCCGTTCTGCGGGCGGCACTTTAGCCAGACTTTTCCCGGCCTGCTAGACCAATACGTACGAACCGGGAAAGTGAAACTTGTCTTTCGCGACTTTCCGCTGGTCTCGCTGCATCCGACCGCGCCGAAGGGACACGTGGCGGCGCTGTGCGTGGGCGAGCAGAGCGCGGCGAAGTACTGGGCCATGCACGACGCGTTGTTCCAGCGCCAGCAGGAGTGGAACCGGCTGCCCGATCCGAGCGCGTTTCTCTCGGGTGTCGCCGAGAAGATTGGCGTCGACATGGCGGCCCTGGAGGCGTGTATTGCCAAGGGCGACAAGCAGGCATTCGTTGATCGGAGCGTACAGGAGGGGCAGGCGCTGGGCTACAACGGCACCCCCAGCTTTCGTTTCGCGTCGATAAAGGACGAAGCGACCTACAACGTGGTGGGCGCGCATCCCATTGCCCGTTTCGCCCGGCTGGCCGATCCGTTGATTGCCGGGGAGAAGCCGCCGGAGGAACCCAAGCCGGAGCCACCGGAGTTGCCGCAATGGGCCAAGCCTGAGGGTCTGGTCCCGGACCCCGGGAGGCCCGGCTACACCCAGGCGGGCGATGCCTACAAAGGCAATCCCGAGGCGGAGCTGGTGGTGGTTGAGTTCAGTGATTTCCAGTGCCCGTCCTGCCGCCGCCATGCGTTGGAAAACCAACCGCTGATCGATTCCGAGCTGGTGGAGACGGGAAAGGTGTTGTGGGTGAACAAGCATTTCCCGCTGCGTATCCATCCGTATGCGGCGCTTGCCGCGGTGGCAGCGGAGTGCGCCGGAGAACAGGACAAGTTCTGGGAGATGCATCACACGCTGTTCGATCAGACCGACCGCTGGGCCACGGAGGACGCCGAGAATGTCTTGGTGACGCTGGCCGAGTCCTTACCGCTCGACCGACCTCAATTCGAGGTTTGCTTCAACGGGCGCAAGGGGTTGGAGCGGGTGTTACACGACCTGTACGACGCCCAAGGAGTGGTGCAGAGCACCCCCACCTTCATCATCATCGAAGATGGGCGCGGCAGCGTGATGCGGGGTGCCCGGCCGGCGGATCAATTCGTTAGCCTGTTGTCGAAACGTCTGGAGGCGATCGCCGCCGTCGAGGAAAGCCCGGATACGACCAGTGCTGCGGCCCAGGATGGTAAAGAAGGCGGGTGATCGCGCTGAATCATTGCGAGTAATCCCGATTTCTACTATTGAAAAAAGACAGACGCTGTTCGGTTGTCTTTGTTAGAAGACAGTCGCGCCTCCAACTACCAAGGGTTGTCGGCCGGTGCCTGGCGACGAAAATGGGTCTGGCCGCTAGTCACAGCGCGAATGGCCGCGACAAGTTCGTTGAGCACTTGATCTTTGAGAACGTAGCCTGATGCGCCAGCGTCTTGCATCGCCGAAACAAAGCTATTATCGCCGTGCATGGAAAGCGCTATCACTTTTACGGCAGGGCTTGCAGCAACCACTTGGCGGGTCGTCTCAATGCCGTTCACATTGGGCATGATGACATCCATGATCACGACGTCTGGTGTGAGTTCACCGATCAGCCGGATGGCAGTCGGGCCGTCGTGCGCCTCGGCCAACACCGCAAACCCCGGTTCCGTGTCCAGTAACTCGCGCACCGACTCGCGATACGCAGTATTGTCGTCAACCAAAACGAGGCTGACCGTCCGTAGGTCCATTTGCATCTCCTTGTTAACTATCTTTGAGGGTGATCGCAACTACACCAGGTAGCGCACCCATGGGAGAGAA
>CAMYOI010000747.1 GCA_947259955.1 uncultured Gammaproteobacteria bacterium | reverse complement strand
GCCATTCAAAATGCCAAAAATAGGTTTAGCTTAT
The DNA here is from genome assembly GCA_947259955.1 of uncultured Gammaproteobacteria bacterium. Taxonomy (GTDB): domain Bacteria; phylum Pseudomonadota; class Gammaproteobacteria; order Arenicellales; family JAANXG01; genus JAHEKE01. The sequence continues at coordinate 2,087 of CAMYOI010000747.1, read as the reverse complement.
TTCTCTTTCCTAATGTGTTTTTTACTTTGCTTTGAGCAAATTGAGTCATTTGTTAAACGTAGTTTTGCACGCTATTCTTAGGCTAAAAGCCTGCGTGGCGCTTGAGCGCTCCCCCTGAAGGGGACGGAGATGAGCCTACTCATCGCCGGGTACAATTGGCGTTTCATCAGGTATCTTCAATGGCGATGAGTGTATGCCGCTCGCTATAGATGCATTGAGCTAATGGCGTTTTCCGATTCAGCAATTTTCAATGCCCGTCCGAGCGCTTCCGACCACGCGTTGGCGCTAAACATCCCCTTGCGCACAAGCGTGTCGGCAATCGCGAGGGCTTCAGCCTGCCAGGCTTCATCGAATATCGGATCACCATTGACACTCAACAATGGTTTTAGTGTCGCTTCAGAATCCGTCACGGTTGACCATCCGACAAATAACTCTCCCACAGATCGAGGTAGACTTTGTCTTTGCTGTTCTGCACCTCGGGCCAGAGCTCGGTTGCAGCAAACGAGACAGAGTAGAGGTGCTGGTGAACTTCCTTGCCCTGGGCCGACAGATCCGGCAAAACATGGGCTCCGTGATGGGCATGCACAACACCTTTCCTGCCCCTGGCATACTGGGGTAAGCGGGTATGGCCGACATTGCCATGAATTGAAGTGAGTACATGTTGGCCGATGCTAAACACCGGAACGGACTCGATCTCGGCGTCAAAGCGAAATGCGTGATTGTGATCTTCCTGGAGCACCTGTTGCAAGGACATCGCGGCGGCAGGACCGCCATAGCACTCGCCGGGAGTGGCCTTTCCGACGATGACTTCCTCCATCGAAAACCAGCCGGCTTCAATGTAGGTCGAAAGGTCGGTTTGCGCCCAGGAGTCGAAGTATGGTCGTCCTAAGTAGTCCTGTGGCATGATCAGCTCACGGCAGTGGCGCCACCAGTCGATGGTTATGCCGGGAGTACGCGCACATTGCGCGATGCCCCATTCACGGCCTTCCCAATCGTGATGAAACGGGCTTCCGTCATCGTCCACATCAATAGGGCCGTAACCTTCCTTGCCGCCCAGATCATGAATCCCGTCCATCAGTCTGTGCTTCCTCGGTTTATGCCTAGTTCCCGATTGGTACCAATCATCGAGTTGCGAGTGACCAGGTCGGCCAATTCACTCTCGTCCATCTGCCCGGTTCCGGGTGGCCGTTGGGGTAACACCAGATAGCGCAGCTCCGCGGTGCTGTCCCATACGCGCACTTCGACATCATCAGCGATATTCACGCCAAACTCGGCGAGCACACCGCGGGGATCACGCACCGCACGTGAACGATACGCCGCGGCCTTGTACCAGGCGGGCGCAATACCAAGAATTGAGAATGGATAGCAGGAACACAGAGTACATACCACCAGGTTATGCACATCATCGGTGTTTTCGACAACCTTTAGATGCGCTGTAGCCTTGCCCAAATAGCCCAACTCATCGATCGCAGCCGGTGCATCTTGCATTAGACGTTGCTTGTATTTCGGATCGCTCCAGGCCTTCGCCACCACCCTGGCACCGCGCTTCGGGCCGATTTCTTCGGTATAAGCTTCTACCCAAGCGTCGATGGTATCCGGATTAACCAAACCCTTGTCGACCAGCAACGTCTCCAACGCCTTAACCCGCAGTGCGGAGTCTGAAGGCAGATGGCTATGCAGTTGTTCGTGAATTTCAGCTACTTTTTTGGAATCGAAATCGGGCATGGGGCTTAGCTTCACCAATCAGGAGATTCAGTTTACTCAATTTGATATCGAATAGCAGCATTTGTGACCGCATCACGATACCCCGCATCGATACATCGCGTTCCAGGTGAATCCGCGAACGTCTGTTCAGGGTCGGGCCCAGCCTGTTGGGAAACGCTTATATTTCCTGCTACGGATCATTATCGAAAGGCGATTGTCCCCGTCAAAGCGGACCGAGAAAACTGGGCTTGAACACGTGGGTCTCACTGCACCCTGTCCGTCAGTAACCGGCCAGCAAGAGACATTTTGTCGACATAAAAATACCGTCGGCTTACCGATGCGTAACAGACTGTGGCTGTGTAGCGAAAAGTCCCTCTCTTATT
>CAMYOI010000746.1 GCA_947259955.1 uncultured Gammaproteobacteria bacterium | reverse complement strand
GATTTATTGCCCGGATGCCACGGGCAGGTCCTTCGCTCGTTCGGCCTCGTCCTGAATGCGCTGGCGTTCCGCCCTGGACTCCTGCATGACCTGCTCCAGGATCTCGTCTTCGACCTGGGTTAGTTCCGCAGCCGCCTCCTTTACCGCAACGTGCTCAACGGCCCTTGACAGCGCCTCCGCCTTGGTCGCGCCAAACTTGGCGCCGAGGAAGGGTTTGATGAGCAGGTAGCCGACGTCACGGGCCGGCATGTAGCGCAGAAAACGCCGGATCAGGGTGAATAACTGCACGGGAAAATGGCGCAGCTTGTAGAGCAGAAGACGTCTCAATCCCGCGCTGCGCTCGGCGTGGATCACTTCACCCGGCAGGCAGGTCGGGTCGATCTCCGAGCATTTGAAATACTTGTACCAATCGGTTTCGTCGTTGACCAGGCCGCGCCGGACGTACTCCTGCCAAAGCGGCGTGCCGCGGTAGACACAGAGTCTGTTGAACCCGAACGTGTCCAGCGGCAGCCGTGAGGCGAAATCAAACGTGGAGCGCAGATCCTCCACCGTCTCGTCCGGGCTGCCGACCACGAAAAAGCCGTGAACGATCTCGATTCCCGCTTGCTTGGCGTTGTGTACGGCCGTCTCGACCTCCTCCAGGGTCTGCTCCTTGTCGAGCCGGTCGAGGACCTTCTGGCTTCCACTCTCGAGGCCAAACATAATCGTGCGGCAGTGTGCCTTGGCCATGGCCGGGAATAGGTGTTGCGCGGTAGAGTCTACACGACCCTCGCACCCCCACTGGATGGTGACACCGGCTTCATTGATACCGTCGCAGATGGTCTCGATGCGCTTCGGCTTGAGCAGGAAGTGGTCGTCGACGAAATAAACCGCGCCGTAGCCGTTCTCCTGCAGGTGTTCGAACTCTTTGACGACGTGCCCGGCGCTTCTGGACCGCCATTTTCCCTCGTTGAAAACCGGTATGTCGCAGAATATGCAGGGCCACGGACAGCCGCGCGATGTCTGCATGGTGGTGAACCGTTCCATGGACAGCACCGCCGGTACATCGAGTGGCATGGATTCGATGAAATCCAGCGGCAGGCTCTCCCGGTCGGGGAACGGCCACTGGTCGAGGTCGCGTTCGATCGGCCGGCCGGCATTGTGAACGAGCTTACCGTCTTTCATCCAGGTCACCCCGGGAATCTCTTCCGGGTCGTCGAGGCGTTCGATAAGATCGAGAATGAGCTGTTCTCCGTCGCCGCGGCAAACAAAATCCACTTCGGGGCACTGCAGTTTGACCAGCTGCGAATTGAGCGAGGCGAATACGCCACCGAAGGCCAGTTTGACCTTTGAGTCCAAGGCCCGGATCTGGCGCGCCATGATCTTGGCATACGGGTAGCTTGTCGTGCTCAGGAAACTCAGTCCGACCACCGCCGGCTTGCGCCTTCGGATCTCGTCAATGATGACCTCATTGGGAGTTTCCGGATTGGCCTGGTCGAACATAATGCATTCATGTCCCTCTCTTTTCAGGACGGCGGACAGTGACATGATGCCAATCGGTGGGAAACCCATGACTCGCAGGCGTCCATTGTTGGACTTTTCCTTCGCCGGCAGGGCATAGAACTGGGGGTCCCGTATGTGAATCAGAAATATGAGCACGTGTTTCTCCTTAACGTCGGCCTAGCCGGTTGCTGTCCAGAATACCTGTCATTGCGAGCGTAGCGAAGCAATCCGGTGAACAAATTGTTTAACTACGGCTCTGGATTGCCGCGTCCTGCCGCGCTTCGGCACGCTCCTCGCAATGACTCAAGCTTTTTCTGGACAGGAACTAGCCTGCATATTGCGCCAGAAATCCGGGCGATCGCGCGGGTTAGTATCGCATCAATGCCGTGATGGTGCCATTGGGGTGGATGCGTGGTCTCAGGGTGTTCACATGCGTCAGCCAAATTCAGCACAAAGCTTAGGGCTGTTTCAGATCCCGGTCTCAACATTACCGATAAACTTGTTATGATTATCCTATTTGCGATTGTTCCGACGCCAAATCGGCGCGGGGCGCGCCTCCTACATGTAGGAGCGGCGCCCTCGCCGCGATTTTAAGAAGATCCCCGGGCTGGGCGCCCTCGCAAGCCGCTATATCGACAAGATGAC
>CAMYOI010000745.1 GCA_947259955.1 uncultured Gammaproteobacteria bacterium | reverse complement strand
GGCGTTTTCAATAAGCGAGCAATTCGATACCCCGGTGATCGTGCGCAGCACGACCCGTTTGTCGCATTGCCGCAGCCCGGTGGTGCTGGGGGAACGCGAGCAAATCAGATCCAGAGGCTTCAGAGACACACCGTCCAAACATGTCGCGCTGCCGGGCAATGCCCGTGTGCGCCACCCCCTGGTACTCGAGCGGGAACAGCAGCTCCGGGATTACATGAACACCTCGGACCTGATCCGCTGGGAACCGGGCAGCGGAGACATCGGCATCATCACGCTCAGCACCTGTTATACCTACGTTCGAGAAGTGATCCCGCAGGCCAGCGTGCTCAAGCTGGGTGCGTCCTATCCGCTGGCGCAAGATGTGTTGCGGCGCTTCTGCGATTCGGTAAAAAGAGTTCTGGTCGTGGAGGAACTGGAACCGGTCATCGAGAAGGAACTCCGCGCCATGGACATCGAAGTGGAGGGAAAGAAATATTTTCCGCGGGTTGGAGAGCTCTCGCCGGAGCTCCTGCGTGAAGGGCTCCACAAGGCCGGCATCATCGACGAAATTCCCCGGATAACGGATTTCAATGTTGATGCGGTGGCCAGGCCTCCGGTGCTGTGTGCGGGATGCTCCCACGCCAGCACCTACATGGCGCTGGGCAACATCGATGCCAGGGTCATGGGCGATATCGGCTGCTATACCCTGGGGGCGATCGAGCCCCTGAAGGCCATGGACGCCTGTGTGTCGATGGGTGCCAGTATCGGCATGGCGGTCGGGATGGCCAAGGCCGGTGCCACTGACAAACCCGTAGTCGCCACCATCGGCGATTCGACATTCATACACGCCGGCATCCCGCCGCTGATCGACGCGGTATACAACAATGCAGATATCACGGTGTTGCTACTCGATAATCAAACCGTGGCGATGACCGGGGGGCAGGATCATGCCGGCACCGGCCGCACGTTGCGCGGCGAGGAAACGCACCGCGTCGATTTCGAACAGATCATTCGCGCCGTCGGGGTCCAGTGGGTCAAGACCGTCGATTCCTACGATATCGGAAGCTTATACCAGACTTACAGGGAAGCGACCCAGTACAAAGGCGTCGCGGTTGTGATCTCGAATCGGCCCTGTGTGCTCGATCCAGTCAGGATCAAGGGAACGCCGTTCCACGTGCGTGCCGAAGGATGCACCGCATGTCAGGCCTGTATGAACCTGGCGTGCCCCGCGATTTCCTGGAGCGACGAATTGTACGACGGCCATCACAAGGTAAAGATCGATCAGGCGACCTGCATTGGTTGTTCGATGTGCGCCCAGCTGTGCCCCACCGATTGCATCCAGTTGAACGAGGCGGGGACCGCGTGACCGGCACCCCCTCCACCGCGGTGGAACCGGACACGGAACCGGCAGGCGCCGCGGCAAACGCTCCTACCAATGTGCTCATCGTCGGGGTCGGCGGTCAGGGTGTGATTACCGTATCAAAGATACTGGCGCAACTGTGCTTGCAGAATAAACTGATGGTGAAGCAGAGCGAGATACACGGCATGGCCAAGCGGGGCGGGGCCGTGTTCAGCCACGTACGCTTCGGCAGCGAGGTACATTCACCGACTATTTCCATGGGGCAGGCGGATATCCTGCTGGCGCTGGAATGGGCCGAAGGCCTGCGCTGGCTGCCGTATCTCAATCCCGACACGGGTACATTTATCTCCGACACGCAGCAAATCATCCCGCCGTTTTCCTGCCGCAACCGCAAGCGCGGCGCGACCTCCAACTACGTGTACAAGACGGTGGAGCAGGTCAAACAGCATGTACCCAATGCCTTCGCGGTCGACGCCACCGGAACGGCCACCGAACTGGGCAACGCCCGCGCGGCGAACACGGTGCTGCTGGGCATGCTTTCGACCGCGCTGGATTTCAACGCGGACGACTGGCAGTCGATCATCGAAAAATCCGTTCCTCCAAGATCCGTGGAAGTGAACCGGCGGGCTTTCCTGCTCGGGCGTGAATGGATCCAGTCCGACGAACACAAGGAGGAACGCGAGCACGTGGAAATCGCCCCGCCACCTCCCGTGCCGGTGGTCGATGATGTGGTCGTCGATCTTGAAATCATCGAGGCCTGGTGCAAGGGCTGTGACATCTGCGTAAAGTTGTG
>CAMYOI010000744.1 GCA_947259955.1 uncultured Gammaproteobacteria bacterium | reverse complement strand
GATGGCTGGCGTAGCGAAGGTATGTCGGAAACAACACATGCTCTTATTCGCGGATTAGTGCATCAAGATATCGATGATGCCTCGGCGGCAGGGCTGATATGGTATTTGCGCAATGTGCTATATTTCGAGCAGGGCTTTAAGCACGATGAACGAGTCCTTTTGGTACGTTATGAATATCTTGTAAAAGAACCAATTCTGGAGTTTGCACGGATTTTTGAATTTATGGGAATACCATATAAGCCTAGTTACAGTAAAATAGTGAATGCCGGCTCTATCAAGCGCCGTAAACCATCGCAGATTGAACCGGGGATACGACAAACATGTGATGAGTTAACCAACCGCTTTGACGCGATTTCTAATTGCTAAAGACTTCGCGGCCGGCCGTCTCTGGTGAAGTCAAGACGTTGTTAGCCCTCGGGTAAAACGATTTTTTCATACTCATCAGGACGCCCGCTGTTCAAACCAATGATCAATCCTTTACTCCGCTACTTTCATCGCAATGTAGCCCAGCATAGACCAGTAATACTCATGTATCACTCGGTTCAACTCGATAACCAACAGCCGAACTGGCCTTGGGCAGTTTCCATGCGTCGGTTTAGATCTCAAATTGATTTCCTTGCCGCTGAAGGCTGGGTAACAACTACCGTATGTGATTTGGCTGCCAAACCCAATCATTGGAAAGAACGCACTGTTGTTATCACCTTCGATGATGGTTTCGTAGACAATCTTGATGCCTGCGAAGAATTGGAAAGGCGTGGTATGCTAGCGACGTTGTTCATTGTGTCTGGCTCAATCGGTCGTAAGCCTGCTTGGCCAGACTGGCCAGACCCTGGACGACCCGATGTCTGCTTGCTCAATGGTGCGCAATTGCGAACGCTGCGGGATGCCGGCATGGAAATCGGTTCTCACTCAGTCAGTCATACCCACTTAACCGATGCGGACGATCACCGATTACATACTGAGTTGAAAAATTCCAAGCTAACACTGGAGGAGAATTTGGAAGATGAACTGTCCAGCTTTGCCTACCCATATGGGGAGTTAGACGAGCGGTGCATAGCTGCGGTGCAGCAGGCGGGCTATGATGCCGCTTGTACCACACGCCCCGGCTGGGCCTTGCGCGACAACGACTCATATTCTCTTCGGCGACTGACGGTGTTCAATACGGACACTGTGAGCACCCTGGCGCGCAAGCTCTGTTTTGGGTCTAATGATGCGAGCTGGGGTCAGGTCTGGCGTTATACCGCCAAACGATTGACAGCTCGGATTGGTTCCAGGATTAAGAAGCCATGAATCGAATATCACCAACCTACCGGTATGTAATATTAGTTTCCGGGGCTTGCCGTTGATGGGAAACAAGACACGACCTTTGCAAAACAATAGAAAAACGTTACTACCGTGGCGCTTCCTACCCCGAAAATAGCGCAACAACGATGGTATGCACATCCATAATAATGCCCTGTTATAACGAAGCGACCCATCTTCCGACAAGCATTGGCAGTATCCATGCACAAACGCTGGATGACTGGGAACTTATAGTTGTCGACGACGGTTCCACCGATGCTTCCTCGCAGAGACTAAAGGAATACGCGGCCAAAGACTCCCGTATTCGCATTTTCCATCAACGGAACGCCGGCCCATCGGCCGCACGCAATTATGGACTCGAGAAGGAGAGTGGGAGGTATACGGCTTTTCTAGATGCCGACGATACGTGGCACCCTGAATTCCTCCAGACTATGACTGCGACTCTCAACAACAATCAAAATGCCGACATAGCCTATTGTGGCTGGCAAAATTTAGGGCTTAGCGGCGGTGCCGGCGACCCGTTCGTGCCACCAGAATACGAAAACAATGACAAAATCGAAGCCCTACTCGGGGGGTGCCGTTGGCCCATCCATGCAGCGTTGGTTCGTTCTCAGGCGATTTTTGACATCGGCTGCTTCGATGCCAGCCTGAGCTCCAGCGAGGATCACGACCTTTGGCTCCGCCTGGCGACGAACCGTCGGCTGGTTCGTGTGCCCAAGGTGCTGACTTATTATCACCATCACGATCACGAGCATATTACCAGCGACAAGGGTCGCGTCGCGTTAAACCAATGGCACGTACAGCAAAAATACTTGCGAGCGAATCCGGCGATTCG
>CAMYOI010000743.1 GCA_947259955.1 uncultured Gammaproteobacteria bacterium | reverse complement strand
CTCGCCGGGGGTCGGGATCAAATCCTGACTGGCGACGTTGATGTCGTTGATTCTTTGCATGTTACAGGGCTGCTGCCCGATGAAACCGCGATTAATTCGGCGTGAATGATAACACTGAAGGCGCTCTAATCTTCGTATTTCACCGGGATCACGATCTAATGCGAGGGTTGGTGTGCCACCATTCGGCGTATGGTGCGGGCTAGCCTTTCTCTGGCGGCGGCCCTCTTAGGTACGGGCAAAGCGCAGCCCAGACCGCGGTGTTGGCCGGCGTCGCAATGCCGAACTCAGCACCAAGTTGGTGAACCCGTCCCGACAGCCATTCGAGTTCGAGGGGTTTTCCGTTTTCGAGATCGATAAGCATCGACGATTTTTGACGGTAGGGCTGCTTTGCGAAAAGATCGATGACCGCGTCGGCGTCCGCCGCCGTGAAATTTTGTCCGCTTGCATTGGCAACGGCAATGTTTTCGGACAGCAAACACCGCATGAAGGCAAGAGAGTCCGGGTTCTCGTAGACAGCACCGATCGGCTGGCGCGTGATGCACGTTGCACCCGAGAACGCCACCAGGGCGATAAATTTTTGCCAAACTACCCTCCGGGGATCATTGGTTGCCTCGACATCGAGCGCTTTCGCGTGTTCACAAGCCCGGATGAAATCCTGCATTTTTCGATCACCGTTCAGTCCGTCAACGGTAACCCGGTGAAGGCCTCCCGGATTGGTGATGACGCCCGGCTCGCTGATATGTGCCCCGATGTAAATGACCCCTTCGGCAATTTGTGACCGGGGTGCATGCAGGGCGATCATTTCAGCGACGTCGATCCCGTTCTGCAGCGTCACGATGCGTGTTTCGGGTGTCAGGAGCGGCGCGAGAGACGACGCGGCGGTGTCCGTATCGGCAAGTTTCACGGCAAAGATTACGATATCGACCGGGCCGATATCGGCAGGATTGCTGGTGGCATGAATGCCTGGAATGTGGAGGTTGCCCAACGGCGTATCCAGTCTGAGCCCATTCGCGCGCAGCGCGTTCAGGTGTGACCCACGTGCGATCAGATGGACTTCATGTCCCGCCTCGGCCAATCTGCCGCCCACGTACCCGCCAATGGCTCCCGCTCCCATGACGGCGATTTTCATTAGCTGCAACCCTCAGGTTTAGAGTTGACTGAAGAAAGTCGGTTCATCTCTGATCCAGGTAAGAGCCTCCGAACCTGAAGCACGTAAGGCGACAGGTCCCGTCTGATTCCTGGAACAGGCCATCGAGTTCGAACACGCTCCTATAGAACGAAACACACTCCTCGTAATGTTCGGTGTTCAGGACAACACCAGTACGGACGACATTCATGACGGGCCTATTCCATGGTCAATGGCCATTGGCAAAGTTCCATTTGTTTAGCATGTCTTAATGGTGGTCGTGTAACTTTCCCGCACCTCGGTTGATTTAGATCAATGCACCTTAATTTGATTGGCTATGAAAATATTTTATTACGCTGGATCTTGGTTTGGGGAGAACGTTCATGGCATGAAAAGCACGCTTGCGGAGATCGTCGGCGCCGAGAAAAAAGTCACGCACACGCTTTCCCCAAACAATCTCGTACACGAAGCAATCGAGAAGATGAGCAACCGGAATATTGGCGCGCTGGTTATTCTGAGCGACGATGGCGGCGAAGAACAGGGCCCTCATTGGCCTTGTTGCGGGTGTTGTCATCCTGGTGGTGATCGGCGTTCTCTCCAACTAAGACCTCTCTGTCGAACATCAATCCTGTGATTTGTTCAGCGCCTGGTCGATATCCCAGAGGATATCGTCCAGGGTCTCCAGGCCAACCGAAATCCGGATCATATCCGGCGTAATGCCGGCCTTGATCTGGTCTTCCTCGGAAAGCTGCCGGTGTGTGGTGGATGACGGGTGGATGACCAGGGTCTTGGCATCACCGACGTTGGCAAGGTGGCTCAGGAACTGGACCCCCTCGATAAATCCGGCACCCGCCGCCTGGCCGCCCTTGATGCCGAACGTCAATATGGAACCCGCACCCTTCGGCAGGTACTTCTCCGCCAGCGCGGCGTATTCATTATCGGGAAGACCGGCATACTTGACCCACGATACCAGGGGGTGTCGCTGGAGAAACTTCGCGACGGCCACGGCGTTCTC
>CAMYOI010000742.1 GCA_947259955.1 uncultured Gammaproteobacteria bacterium | reverse complement strand
CGAGAATTCCGATCTCCGGCCGATCGGACGGTCCGACCCGGCCACCGAGCGCCTCCGCCAGTAGTTGATGTCCGAGGCAGAGCCCCAGATAAGGCAGCTTGCGTTTGACCACGGCTTCGCGTACGACCTCGATCTCCGACTCCAGCCACGGATGTTCGAGCTTCTGCCACACATCCATCGGTCCACCCATGACCCACAACGCGTCGTAACCGTGAAGATCGGGAATGGTATCTCCCTGGTCGAGTTGGACAGCATCCCAGGAGATCCCGTCTTCCGCCAGGAACGATCGGAAAATTCCGGGATGTTCGATGGCGATATGCTGCAGTACGAGAATTCGGCGTTGTTCTGAAGTCATAGCCAAGACAATACCTTAAAAACAGGACCAGTTGTAATCGGCGCGGGGCGTGCCTCCTGCAGTTCCAATCCGACACCATCCATTTTTTGTAGGAGCTTTGGCCCCGCGGGCGGTGCGCTGTCGCGCAGGAAACAGAGGGCATAATTGAGGGTGCGCGGGGAGAAGAGGCCGTTCACGCAATGGTGTGCATGTCACCCGTGTAGGAGCCTGGTCCGCACGGTATCGGCGTAGAGTCAGTGACGGCACGGCGCGAGCCGTGACCTCGTATGAAAGAGTGAATCACTTTGCCACCGTGTTTTTCCCGCGCACTCTCAAATTTGATAGTGGAGGAAAGGCGAATGGCGCGCAAGTCGAAAAAGCAACGTTTAAAGGTCATTTATCCGAGGTGCGCGGGTATTGATATTGGTTCTCGGGAACATTGGGTAGCTGTGGACCCGACAGTGTGTGAGGAGCCGGTGCGTTGTTTTAGCGCTTTTACGGATTCTTTGTACGCGTTGGCAGACTGGCTTGAATCTTTGGCAGTGGAGGTAGTGGCGATGGAAGCGACGGGGGTGTATTGGATTGCGTTATTTGAGGTGTTGGATAAGCGAGGATTTGAAGTTCAGTTGGTGAATTCGCGGGCGACGCGGCAAGTTTCGGGGCGTAAATCTGATGTGCTGGATTGTCAGTGGATATGGCAACTGATGAGCCACGGTTTGTTGAAAGGGGCATTTCGTCCTGCTGATTTGACCTGTGTTTTACGTTCTGTAGTCCGTCAGAGAGACACCAAAGTGAAAGAGCAATCCCGCTGCATTGCCCATATGCAAAAGGCGTTGACACAGATGAACCTGCAACTGGCCAATGTGGTCAGCGATCTGATGGGCAAGACGGGCACCGCCATATTGCGAGCGATTGTGTCGGGCGAGCGTGATCCGTGCCAGCTGGCCAGATTGCGTGATCGACGACTGCGAGCGGATGAACAGACGGTGGCCCGCAGTTTGCAAGGCAATTGGCGTGAAGAACACCTATTCGCACTCACCCAAGCGTTGGCGCATTATGATTTTATCGATCAACAGATTCGCGATTGCAATCAACAAATAGAACAACAGTTGGGTGCCTTACCGGTGTTGGCCGAGCATTGCCCCGAACCGGTCAAGCCGTTGCGCAACCCACAGCGCGGCGCCGCTCAACAAGCCGCCCTGCATCAGGCGCTGTATCAGGTGATGGGGGTGGATCTGACCGCGATTCCCACTATTGGTATTGACACCGCATTGGTGCTCGCCAGCGAAATCGGCCCCGATCTATCACGTTTCCCCAGTAGCGAACACTTTTGTTCTTGGCTGGCCCTGGCACCACCGACCCGAATCTCCGGGAGAAAACCCTTGCCGGGTCGACCGCCACGGGTGGTTAACCGGGCCGGACAAGCGCTTCGACAGGCTGCAACCACCGCCCGCAATAGCCATAGCTTTATCGGCGCCTCACATCGAGCCCGTTTGGCACGATTGGATAGTGCCAATGCCGTCAAGGCCACGGCCCATCAGTTAGCGCGACTCGTTTATGTCATGCTGACCCAGGGACAGCCTTATGTCGAAAAAGGAATCGAGGCTTTCGAGGCCCGAAGTCAAGATCGCCAGCTTAAAGCACTACAGCGTAAAGCGCGTAAATTCGGTCTACAACTGGTCGCAGCCGCTTGATCAATGCACAACATTTATTCAAGCCATTACAATGACTTAGGATTTTGTTTCATGAAAGCGGCGCCCCGCCGCGATCAATCGGCGCGAGGGCGCGCCTCCTACAGGGGGTTTGGAC
>CAMYOI010000741.1 GCA_947259955.1 uncultured Gammaproteobacteria bacterium | reverse complement strand
CCTCCGGCGGGGTGGTAGGGATAGCACGGTGACAAGGGCATGCTAAGCAACTGGAGAAGCCGTCCTCGCCCCAGGCAGAAATGGCTGGAGCAAGGTAGGCCGTATAACCGGTTTCCCCGGGAAAGTGGCCGAAGGCGAGACGGTGGCGGCCGGGTCCGTATGAGTGTTGACACAGGGTAATGCCTGTCGAGCAAAGGGGCCCTGCTGCACATTATGCTTTCAACAACACGAGAGGCAGCGGTGAGATGACAAAGACACCGGTAAGTTTGCAGGATCTGAGGAGAAAGCTTTACGTCAAGGCGAAGGCTAAACCGTCTTGGCGCTTTTGGGGTTTATATGTTCATGTGTGTAAGCAGCAGACGCTCTATGAAGCCTATCGGCTGGCTAGGGAGAATAATGGCGCCCCCGGTATTGACGGGATCTCATTTAAGGACATCGAAGTCGACGGTGTAGAGCGGTTTATCGATCAACTCCGTCAGGAGTTGGTCGAGCGGACATATCGACCCCATCGGTTGCGGAAAGTGGTGATACCAAAGGACGGTGGCGGTAGCCGCGGTCTTTCGATTCCCACGATCCGTGACCGGGTGGTTCAGGGTGCGCTCAAGCTCATTCTGGAGCCGATCTTCGAAGCCGACTTTCAACCGGGTTCGTTTGGTTATCGACCAAAACGCTCAGCGCATGATGCCATTGAGCGGGTCAGTAACGCCATTGCACAAGGTAAGACGTACGTCATTGACTTGGATTTGCGCGCCTATTTTGACACGGTGAGTCATTCACTGGTGTTAGACAAGGTGGCTCATCGGGTTGATGACGATGCCATACTGCGTTTGCTGAAACTGATGCTCAAGGCATCCGGTAAGCGCGGAGTCGCTCAGGGCGGTGTAATTTCGCCGTTGCTCAGTAACCTATACCTAACGGAAGTGGATAAGATGCTGGAGCGGATGAAACGGATCACGGCCTATGGATCGTGGACGGCACTGGAGTGGACACGTTTTGCTGATGATCTGGTGGTGCTGATCGACGGACATCCACGTCAGCGTGGATTACGCAGAGCGGTGGAACAACGCCTGCGCAGGGAACTGGCCAAACTTCGATTGGAAGTCAATGAGGACAAGACCTGCCGGGTCGATTTGACTCAGGGTCAATGCTTCGCGTTTTTGGGATTTGTATTTCGTCGCGTACGCAGCCGGCAGGGACGCTGGATGCCGCTGCGAATCCCCCAGATCAAGAAGCGTACTGCGTTACTATGCAAATTAAAGCTGGTCTTCCGTCGTTTTGTGTCGCAGCCAGTCGAATGGGTGATCGCACAGATCAACCCGATTTTACGCGGCTGGGTGAACTACTTTGCGTTCGGGCATTCAAGCCGGTGTTTTGCGTTCGTGCGTCAGTGGGTGGAAAAGAAGATTCGGCGTCACCTGGCCCGCAGCAGCAAGCGCCAGGGCTTTGGCTGGAAACGGTGGAGTAGGCGATGGCTGTACGACACGCTTGGGTTATTTGATGCCTACCGTGTGTCGTATCTACCAGCGTCGTTGAAAGCTCGTCCAGCTCATGAGGTCCCATAAACTTTGGTGTGAAGTGTGCAGGTGCGCGCAGTGCGGGAAATCCGCTTGCTGCGTGCGATGTGGCGGGGGCTGGAAACGGGATCACGGTGGACCCTACTCGGGCACGAAGGAGGAAACTCCGGAAACAGACAAGGGCTCACCTTACGGATTACCGCGCCAGTCCTCGACCCTACCGAGGTGCCCTGCATGATCATCTCGATGGCGACGAACAGACCGATCACCCACAGCCCGGAGTACGGCCACTGGGCAAAAATCATGAACGCCAGCACAATCGAAGCGATGCCGCCGAATACCGTCCAGCCCCAGCCCTTGACCTCACCGCGTATCTTGAAACCGAGGACGATCCGGAGTATGCCCGACACCAGCAGGAACGCGGCGATGAACATGGTGAACCACACCGCGCTGGCCCCGGGATTCATGACCATAACGATACCGGCAACGATGTAGGCCAACGCGATCAGTATCTCCCACAGCTTTGCTTTCCAGCCCTCGGCACGAAAGGCGTCGATCAGCGTCAGCACGCCGCCGGCGACAACGAGTATTCCGAACCAGAGGACGCTGACGATGGTCAGTGTCCCGACCATGT
>CAMYOI010000740.1 GCA_947259955.1 uncultured Gammaproteobacteria bacterium | reverse complement strand
AATGTCGAAAACGGGCTAGATACGGCTGTGTTCCGTAAAAATTGAAGTCTTCGTTAACACGGCATAGTTTTAGCAATGGTGACATCTATGCTCATTAGCGGCGAAAACTTTTTTACGGCTTGGGTGCGTAGAGAATATTGAGACGCTTGAATTCGGGAATAGTCCGTCCGTGCATTCTGGGCAATGCCTTGAGCGATTCGGCACACGCTCAGGCCGACAGAGATATTTGTGCGCTAATGAAGAATGCCGCGGGATCGGCGAGTCTCCATGGACCACACACCGCTGGCTGATCGAACCATCGATGTCTCTTCATATTTCAACAGAGCTTAACTTAAAATCCCAACAAGCCGAGCAATGAAACGCCTATCAACGTTATTACTCGCGACCGTCTGGTTGTCATTGGCCTTCGCCGATCCTATTAAAGTAGGTGATACAGAGATCACTTTCGAACCACCTGAAGGCTTTAAGGAAGTTTCGCAGGAGATTATTGACCTGAAGTGGCCAACCAACCGTGCGCCCAAATTTGTCGTAGGCAATGAATCGGCGTCCACCACGGTAGCTTACGATCTCAAACCGCACCAAATTCCTCAGGACAAGCTCGGCGACGTACAGAAGTCGTTCACCAAGCTATTTGAAAGAATCGTCCCCGGAATCAATTGGAAGAAGAATGAAATTATTGAGCATTCGGGCCAGAAGTGGATCTTTATGGAAATGACGTCCAGTGCGATCGATACGGACATATATAACATCATGTTTCTCACCGGTTTTGGAGATAAGATGCTTGTATTCAATTTTAACTCCACCAAAGAGAATTTTGCGAAGTATGAGGCCAGCCTGAGGGCGAGCCTGAAGTCTATCAAACTCCCACAATAGACCGAACAAGACGCGGAGTGGGTGCACCAACCCCGCGTTTTCTGTCAACCTATTTCTTCAATGCTCACGATCTTTCTATATATTTCAATATGTTAGCCGATCATGCCGGCAGGAAGTTGCCAAATATCGGCTCCTATTCGCTAGAAATCTGTAGCCTTTAAGCTGATCCCACACAATGCCAAGTGCTTTTTTACGCATAAGCACATATACTCATATGCATCCAATTTGAAACAGGAAGAGCTATGAGTAATGTCCGCTGGTCCATCGTTGTACCCGAAGAAACCGACCGGGCCTTGCGCTCCTTTTTAGCCCAACGAGGCACCAAGAAAGGCGACATTTCACGCTTTGTAGAAGAAGCCGTTCAGTCACGCCTATTCGAACTCACCGTCGAAAGCGTCAAAGAACGCAACCGACCGCATGACCAGAACGAGATCCTGGAGGCGATCGATGAAGCCTTGGCTGGAGAGTAGCCTCGATGCGTGTCGTTCTCGATACTGGGATTCTGATTGCCGCGCTCATCACCACCAATACTCCCCCGGCGTTGATCTATCAGGCCTGACGTAAGAAGCGATTCGAGTTGGTTACGTCTGAGTGGCAGCTTGATGAATTCCGTCGTGTTTCCCGGTACTCCAAACTTCGCCGCTTCCTCAAGCCGGCAGAGGCCGGCAACCTCGTCAGAGGCCTGCGACACCAGGCGACGATCCTCGAAACATTGCCAACCGTGGTGTTATCGCCCGACCCAGACGATAACCCCGTTTTGGCTATGGCGGAAGCGAGTCAGGCACTGTATCTCGTAACAGGGGACAAAAAAGACTTGCTGGGCTTAGGCACGATCGGTGGTACCCACATTGTTTTCGCACGACAGTTTGTCGAGGCGCTGGGAATCTGAGACGCGGTATGAAAAAGGGGACAGATTTATTTTTTGAAAATAAATCTGTCCCCTTTTCCTTTTCCAGAATGGAGAAGTTGGAGCTTCGCCGACCAGAGTGTTTTAGGAAAGGCTTGCTGCAAGAGATTGGGTCAGCGCCGGCGCGGCCGCCCTCAGCTTTGCATCTTCGGTCACCAGCTTTTTACCTAGGTTTTCCGCTGTGGCAAGGAAACGCGCGTCGGAGGCGGATACCGCGAATTGTAGAGCAGTCCGCAGCGCCGCGATGTGCGGCAGATTGACCAGACTGTGCAAGCGTGTCTCTGCTTCGTTCAGCAGGCGCTCCACCTGGGCGCGGCTGAGATCTCCCATACGTTGATAAGTTGCAAGAATATTAGACTCTGCTTCGTTCAGCAGGCGCTCCACCTGGGCGCGGCTGAGATCTCCCATACGTTGATAAGTTGCAAGAATATTAGAGAACTCGACGTGCACAAAGGCCTCGCTGCGCCAATCTGGGTCTTGCGCGAATAAGGCCTGTGCTTCCCTGGTGTGATCGCCGGCGATCAACAGGTAGGCAAGAATGTTGGTATCGACGACAACCAATGTGTGACTTCGATCAATCGCGCCCGTTGGCGATGGCTGTTTCAATGTCGTTGATCGTGAGCGGTCCATGCTTTTTGAGTTGCACCGGCCTCGGAGCTCTTTTAGGCGTTTCCTGTTTCGGCGCATTCGTCAGGCCGAGTTCCAGAAGCTGCGCTATCGTATCCTTGAGCTTCTGATTACGCTCCGCCGCCCGTATCTTGATGCGCTGCATGAGTGGATCGGGTAGTTCGAGTGTCGTTTTCATGCGCACAGTATCCCATAAATAAATTTTTATGGGAATATGGGTCTGTAAGTTTCCTAGGAGTGTCCTGGATTTCCCTTTATCATCACAAACGCTTCCCGTTCCGTCGGCGAACTTGCAAGCGTATGTGATGAGACAATCCGGATCACCGCCCTTCTTACTCTCCTCGTAGGTCCCACCGAAAGTTTTGCAGGCTTCCTGAAATTTGTAGAGAGAGGGATTACTCGGGGCTTACGCCCTCGACCTGCGGGCCGCCGCTTCGCGGCGACGTTCTGCGCCAGCACACGGTGCCGGCTTGTCGAACCTGCTTTTCTATATCGAGGATTCGAACCCTCGGTCTTTCCATATATTTCAATAGGCTAGTTAGTTCCTGTCCAGAAAAAGCTTAAGTCATTGCGAGGAGCGCAGCGACGCGGCAATCCAGCGCCGTAGTTAAACAATTTGTTTCACTGGATTGCTTCGCTACGCTCGCAACGACGGGCATTCTGGACAGGAGCTAGTTAACCATACTGTCAAAATACTGCTAAATTTTGGTCCGTAGTATTGGCTGTCAACTTCCTTCTTGACGTCGATTCATAGGGGTCAGCGTCCAAAGAATCGTGCACGAATCTATCTATCTCGAATACGCGGCAGTTGAAGACGCGAAGCTCCTATACACCGCCTGGCATCATCTGTGATGCCTTAATCCGTTGGAGTCTATTGACTACATGAGGGGGAATCACCGCGTGTCGGCGCTTTCAGTTTGTTGCGGCTCGTTGATGCCCGTCTTCCCGGACTCTGCGGTCATAGCTCGCGCGGCGGACACAGCGGTCTGGATTATGTGAAGCGCGTCGTGCACCCCTTGTCGACGCCATTCGGGATCTCGAGGACGGAAATAATCGCGCAGCCGCAGTTTGGCCGTTTGGTAGGCCGTCTTGTCCGGCGTGGAATAGAAGTGGGCGCGGTTTTCCGATCGAAGCGCGCCGAGCACCGCAATGGGAGAGTAGGTGCCGAATTCCGCAATGACACCGCGATACTCCGTACTCTTGGTGCGGTGGGCAAGCCAATCGATAAGTACGCCAGTCGCGGGGTACGCTGTCGCGTCC
>CAMYOI010000739.1 GCA_947259955.1 uncultured Gammaproteobacteria bacterium | reverse complement strand
CAGATAGCCTATGCAGGTATCCTTGGCCTTGTCACAATCGAAAAAGGCCGGTTCACGCAGGAGATCCTCGCGGTAGCCGTCGAGCAGGCCTTCGAAGCCGCGGGCCGCCGCATGGGTGTCGAACCGGGAATGGGCGCCCTGCCGGCATAGTTGCGAGAAAGACCGGTGGATGACGTCATATCGTGCGGAATCCTTGGCGCCGCATATCGCCAGGTAGTCTGATCGGGCCTGACTTTCGCCCCAGTATGCCGACCATACCGCCGCCTTGTGGCTGTCGAAAATCCGAGGATCGAAGAAGGCGTCGATGAGTCGCAGCAGAACGAGGTCCGGCTCCGCGTCGTGTTCGACCGCGGATTGCACCTGGGCATCGAACTCGTTTGCCATCTCTTTCAGCGTTTCGAGGAGCAGCTGTGTCTTGCTCTTGAAGTAAAAATTGACGATGCCGGGAGACAATTTCGCCGCACTTGCGACCTTTGCCAGGGTGACGCGGGACAGGCCGTGTTCAGCAATGGTCAGTATCGTTGCATCGATGAGCTGACGGCGACGTTGGTTGCGGGTGAAATTATTGGATAGAGATGCCTTGCCAGCGAGCGTTGCGGTAGCCATGGATGGTCTGGATTGCATAGGAAATGATCAAATTATACAATCGTTCAAAATATTAAACAATTGTATAAGTTTCATGGATGTGGATTTGGTGATTGTCGGGGCTGGGGCGGCGGGTATCGGCGCGGCCAAGGCGGCGCGTTGGTTGGATCTTGACCACGTCCTGGTCGAGGCCTCCCACCGGATCGGGGGCAGGGCATATACGGAGCATCCCGCGCCCGGGATTTCATTCGATCTGGGATGCCACTGGCTGCACAGCGCCAGCCGCAACCCGCTGACCCGCTTGCTCGTTCCTTACGGGATGGACGTCCAGAAAACCTGGGACGGGCGGTCGGGTATATTTCGGAACAAAGGATGGCTCGATGGCAACCAAGCCAGGGAATTCGAGATCAAAGCGCGCGACACCGCGGCCGAACTGGCCGGCCGGGGCGAGGATATCGCGGCGTGCGACGCCTATGATCGTGACAGCGAGTGGGCGCCCCTCATGGACTACTGGATATCCCTCGACCACTCGACCGATTCAGATCAGATTTCCATCAGGGATATGTGCGCCTATGAGTACACTGGCGAGAACCAGGACTGGCCCGTCAAACAGGGGCTCGGCACCCTCATTGCCAGATTCGGTGCGGAAGTGCCGGTTCGGCTCAATTCCGCGGTTACCCGTATCGATTACAGTGGCGGTGAAATCCTGGTCCACACGACGGGCGGCGATATACGGGCGTCACGAGTGCTGCTAACGGTATCCACGGGTGTGCTGAACGCGGGTGACGTCAAATTCACACCCGCGTTGCCCGCCTGGAAGCGGGATGCTATAAACGATCTGCCGCTTGGAAATCACAACCGGATCTGCCTGGTATTCGACCGTAATGTCTTCGGGGTTTACCGGCGGGATACGGCGACGTTCTTTAATGACGATGATCCCCCGATGGATTTTTACATACGCCCGTTCGGGTCGAACTGTGCGGTTGCGGTCACCGGAGGCCGGTTCGCCGACTGGCTGGAGCGGGCGGGGCAGCAGGCGTCGATCGACTACGCGCGCGAGAGGCTGGTGAAAATGTTTGGTAGCGAGGTGGGACGGCACATCGAAAATGCCACGGTAAGCGCATGGCGCGGAGATCCCTGGATACGGGGTGCCTATTCCGCGACCAGGCCGGGTGCCTATGGGGCAAGACATATGCTGGCTGAACCTGTCGATGAGAAGATATACTTTGCCGGCGAGGCGACTTCTGCAAATTTCATGGACACCGCACACGGTGCGTATATTTCAGGCGTTCGCGAAGTACTGCGCCTTGCGAATACCATTTCACACCACGACCGCAATCCTGTTCACTCTGAAGCAATGGCGTGGGAACTAACCCGCATTTCTCACCAGGCGGCTATGGATGCTTTTTGAGCATTGCAAACATTGAAGTCTGTGGATTTGTCCAAAAAACAGTGTGTCTTGGAAACGCCTATCCCGGCGCTGGGCTGGTCCAGGCCCCGCTGCACTTGGGCTTCATTCGATGCATAGCACCGGCTATGCATCTCACTGGTTCGACGCATCCTAAGCGCCACA
>CAMYOI010000738.1 GCA_947259955.1 uncultured Gammaproteobacteria bacterium | reverse complement strand
TCTCAGCCTTGGCACCCATCATGCCGCACAGGGCGCTCGTCTCGCCGACGCCGTAGGTGGTGCAGATCGCCCCCACGCCGCGAACCCGTGCATAGCCATCGGCAGCGTAGGAGGCATTCAACTCATTGGATGCCCCCCGCCAGTTCATGTCTTTGTTCTTGACGACGGCGTCGTTCCACGGAAACGCGAAGTCGCCGGGCAAACCGAAAATGTCTTTAACACCGGCCTTGGCCAGACGTGCTATTGCATAGTCCACAACACTGATTTGTTTACTCATTGTCATCATCTCCTTTTTATGAATTTGTTAGTAATGTTCTATCTCCTCTTCGCTCACCAGGCATCTAACCGGCTACTCGCATCGCACCATGAAGTCGGTGACAGCTTTGCAGAGCGCGCTGCTTCCGTCATTCAGGCCTTCGATGGCGGAGTAGTGGTGCTTGCCATCCTGGACCAGCAGTTCTCCGCCGAGCCCGTTGGCCTGCCGTGCCTGATGATACTCATTCGCCAAGCGTTGTATCTCGGATGTTTCCTTTGCGCCGCACGAGATCAGTAGCGGCGGACCTGAAGTCGGGACGTTGAGACACGGACTCTCGCGGATGATCACTTCGTGGGTTAGTTGCAGACTTGGCTGCAGATAGGAGTACGGCAGTGCGCGGAGATCGTGGATGCCACTGATCGCAACACCGCCCTTGATCACATCATCCGGCAGGCCGTAGTCGCCGCTCCAGTCCGTACCCGACAGCATCGCGACCTGCTGCCCGCCGGCGGAATGTCCCGAGACGAAAATGCGGGATGGATCGGCGTTATAATTCACCGCCTCCCTGTGGAGCCAGGCGATCAGGGACCGGCTCTGGCGCGTGATTTCCGAAACGGTGGCCTTGGGGCAGAGTGTGTAGTTCATCACGGCGACCGTGATTCCATGGCCAACCAGCCCATTGGCCACCATGCTGAATTCCTTGCTACTGAAACTGTACCAGTAGCCGCCATGGATGAAGACCATCACCGGCGAGCTGGGGTCTTTCGCCGGAAAGATGTCGACCGTTTCATCCATGGTCGGGCCATAGCGGACATCCAGCGTGCAATCGAGGTTGCTCCGGGCTGCGGCGCTTTGCTTGACGTAGAAATCAGCCCAATCCTTCACCTCTGGCACCGTCAGCGCGAAATTGTACTCGAGATCAATCTCATTCTGTGTTGTAAAGTCGTGATACAACTTCATTCGACACCTCCATTTTTATTAGTGGCATGCGTGAACTTTGACGAGCGTCTTACTCGGCTACTTTGTCGTATCCGTATTCAGTCCAATTCTTTACAACTCGTTCCTGAATATCTTTCGGCCAGTTGTATTCGAAATTCGAAGGTATTGGGATACGCTCGTCGGTCCAGTCTGCAGGCCTCAGGCAATTGTAAATGACTTTTTCGCTTCTCATATTGGCCTGTTCTTCTTCGCTCAAATACCCCATCAATTCGGCAAAAGGAACTGGCTGATCTGGATAGATACGATGTTCTTTCGGATGGCAGCGCGTAGCCCAAGCCCAGAACACATCGGCGAGGTTGCTCGGGTCTATGTCATCGGCCATCAGGAAGATCTTGGCATAACAAATGGCAGGGTTTTTCTCGAAAATCACGTTCTTGAGCTTATGAATCAGATCGTCAATCGAGTAATCGCCTTTTTCCTTGTGCTCCTTAATCCAATCGAGACTGACGGTGACAACCAGGCAATGCGCCGAACCTTCAAGAGGAACAAAGCAGGCCGTCAGCGGGAAACCAGCTGCTTTCAAGTCGCGATGAATTATTGCCGAAACGACAAGACCCCAAACAGCGTGGTTTTCTTCAATGGGGAAACCGCTGGCGACAACGGGTAAAATGGCCTTGTTACGATAGGTGACCGCCTTGACATTCATTATTGGGACTACATTGGTTCCAGACAGGCACACGTTGCCGTTAAACTCACCCATCGGGCCTTCGATGGCCGTCTCCGTCGGAGAGAATTCGCCTTCGATCACCATCTCGGCGGTTGCCGGAACCTCGAGGTCTATGGTCTCACATTTGACCAGTTCAACTGGTTCGCCCCAATAGCCGCCAACCTTTTCACATTCGGCCACGTTGTGCCCAAGGCTCATACAACCGACGAAAGGAATAATGGGCGGACCACCCTGGAC
>CAMYOI010000737.1 GCA_947259955.1 uncultured Gammaproteobacteria bacterium | reverse complement strand
CGCGGCGGTCGAGGCGGGCCGCCGTACCATAGAGGTCCACCCAAACTATGCCGACGGTCACGCCGCCCTGGCCTTCGTTCAAAGCTTTTCGGGACAGCTTCCGGAGGACCCCTCCGCCATTCGGCAGGCCAAGCGCATCAACCCGCAATACTCGTACATCTACCTGGCCGTCGAGGGCCGAATTCTCTTTCTCCTGGGGCGCTACGACGAGGCGGTGGTCATACTAGAAGAAAGTGTGCAAAGGAACCCGGTATTCGAACGTGGACAGTTGACACTCGCTGCCACTTACGCGGAACTGGGTCGGCTTGACGACGCCGCCTGGGCGGTTGAGGAAGCCCTGGTCATCAGACCGGACATCTCACTCGCCGACGAGCGGCGTGACGCCAATTACAGAAGACCCCAGGTTCTCGATCACTACCTTGAGGCACTGCGAAAAGCTGGGGTGCCGGAGCAATAGCCCGGCGTCAGATGTCACACCTTTGCGGCATGGTCGACGCAACCGCTCGACTCGAGCTGGATGGTCGCGTGGTCGATCGCATAGCGCTGCTTCAGAAACTTGTTGATCGCCACGAGAATGCCATGGTGGTCCGCCCCTTCTCCGATCTCGGCATGCAGCGTCACCAGCGGGTGCGCTTGGGTCAGCATCCACGTATGCACATGGTGAACCGAGAGAACCTGGGGAACGGCCGCAATCAGCTCCGATTTCAGCGCCTCTTCGTCGATCCACTCCGGTGCGCCTTCGAGCAGGACATGGGCCGACCGCCGGGTCAATTGCCACGCGCTTCTCAGTATCAGCAATGCCACCAGGACAGATAACAGCGGATCGACGGGCAGCCAGCCGGTCCATATGATGACGACGGCTGCCACGATAGCGGCCACGGAGCCGAGCAGGTCGCCCAGCACGTGCAGGGCTGCCCCCTGTACGTTTATATTCTGTTTCGCTCCACCGTGCAGAATCGCGAACGCGATGATATTCACAACCAGGCCGACACCGGCAACGATCAACATAGGCACACCCAACACCTCGGCCGGTGACACCAGGCGCCGCACGGCTTCAATTGCTATCCAGCCGACGATGGCAATCAGGGTTATGCCGTTTACGAAAGCCGCGATAACCTGAAAACGGTGGTAGCCGTAGGTGCGGCGGGCGTCCTGCGGCCGGCGGGCGACGCGGAAGGCGGCCCAGGCAAGGGCGAGCGCCGCCGTATCAGTCAGCATATGACCGGCGTCGGCCAGCAAAGCGAGCGAACCTGACAGGATTCCGCCCACTACCTCGACAATCATGTAGCTGCCGGTGAGCAGCATCGCCCAGAGCACTCGACGTTCATTGGTTTGATCGACGCCGTGGACGCGGCCACCGTGCTGTCCAAGCCGGCCGTGGTCTGGTTTTTTATGCTTCATGGCGAACGAGCATCTGGGTTTTCAGCGCTGCACACCGGGCGATTTCAAAGATTTCTCGAGAGATAGTAGGTGCTCGGAAAAACCGTA
This sequence comes from uncultured Gammaproteobacteria bacterium, assembly GCA_947259955.1. Lineage (GTDB taxonomy): Bacteria > Pseudomonadota > Gammaproteobacteria > Arenicellales > JAANXG01 > JAHEKE01. The sequence continues at coordinate 675 of CAMYOI010000737.1, read as the reverse complement.
TGACGTATAGAGTTTGCGGGCAGCCCCGTTGTTTGAAAGCACCTCAACCCTCAACCAGCGCGCACCGCATTCAGTTGCATGTTCCTCTGCCACCTCGAGCAACCGGCGGCCTATTCCACGATTACGGAATTTATCCCGGACCATGAGGTCGGTAACCAGGCCGTATTCTAGATCCCCGTCTTCGATATCTTCGCGCTTTATCCTCGCCAGCACCGTCACGTAACCCGCAATGTCGTTGCCGTCGTCCGCAACGAATATCCTGCCGTGATGGCGGCTGCAACGATCCATCATTTCCACAAAAAGTGGGCCGCCAACCTCCGAGCCCGCCGGCATCCTTGGATCGAGCGCGCATTCGTAGTCCTGCAGTTCGGTAAGACATGCTCGAACCGCTTCGGTATCTGATTGTTCGTCGAATTTGCGAATTCTTATCACGACGCTTTATTGCCCTATAAACAAAACTCAACCTCCCGTTATCGCTGCCAGCCAACTTCGAGCGCGGAAGCGACTTGCCGATATTACCGTTTACCGAGAAAATCCTTCATCCAGCTCCGGTATTCGTTTTCCCGGGTAAGTCCCTGCAATAATCCGGACGATGATTTATCCACGAGGTCGCGGGGCGATGCACCGTCGCGCAACGATTTGAGTGTGTCGTGGACGGCCTGAACCGCGGCGGTG
>CAMYOI010000736.1 GCA_947259955.1 uncultured Gammaproteobacteria bacterium | reverse complement strand
CCATGCGTGCGTTTCAGCATAGCGCCTTTGAGCCGCCGCATGATCGTCGGTTTGCGTTCGGATGTCATGGGTCAATCTCCCCTCTGAGTAGCGGCTCGAGCCTCTTTTTCAGAGCCGCGCGCGCCCTGTGCAGCCGCACTTTGACGTTGGTCTCCGACAGCTCGCATAAGCTCGCCACCTCGCTGGTGCTGTACTCCTCGATGTCGCGCAGCTGCAGTATGATTCGGTAAGCATCGGGTAATGCGTTGACTCCATCGATCACAACCCCGCGCAGTTTCTCCTTGGCCAGCACGTCTTCCAGCGTGGCGAGATGCTGCCAGGGAGCTTCTATACGGCAGTCGTTCTGGTCGAATTCTGGCAGATACTCCTCGATGTCCTGCTCCTTCAGCCGGGACAGTTGGCGCAGTTTCGTCAACGAGGCGTTGACGGTAATTCTGTGTAGCCAGGTCTTCAGATCTGAGTGACCCTCGAAATCCTTCAAGCCACGGAAAGCATTCAGGAACGCATCTTGCACGGTATCCTCGGCGTGGTGGGGGTCGTTTAAGATCCGTTCGGCCAGCTTCAGCATCCATGATATATTGCTGCGCACAATACGCTCTGGGTCCCGCTCTTCGGGACGGTCCTCTGGTGCGATTTGTTTCTGCTTCTGCATCGGAACGTCATGCGTGTTTAGAATCCTCGGTACTCTGCGAGTTCACGACTCAATACGCAGTAGTTGCCAAGTGTAACCTAGAAGGGATTATGAACGTCTAACCCATAGTTGTTAATAACACTCTGCCCGCACACCGGGCACCGGTGCCGCACTCGCAGAGGGGACACGCATTGGATCTACTTTCACTCAGTATCGTCACAGGCGGGCTGCTGTTGTATTCGCTGGTCTCGGGCCGCTTAATCGGAACGGTGGTCACGGCTCCCATGGTTTTCGTGGCCTTCGGTTTTCTCATTGGCCCGGGTGGGCTAAATGTCGCCGACGTAAGTGCAAGTCATTCGGTGATACACACCATCGCCGAACTGACGCTCGTGCTGGTCTTATTCACGGACGCGGCGCGCATCGACCTGAAACAAGTGCGCCGTGACCACGACCTGCCCATGCGCATGCTGGTCATTGGGCTGCCGTTGGCGGTCATCTTGGGCGCCTGGGTCGCGGTTATGCTTTTCCCGGACTTCTCGCTGTGGGAAGCCGCACTGCTTGCGGCGCTGTTGGCGCCCACGGATGCGGCACTTGGACAGGCGGTCGTGTCGGACAAAGCCGTGCCGACCCGGATCCGCCAGGCGATCAACATCGAAAGCGGTCTCAACGATGGCATCGTTCTGCCGGCCGTGCTGTTGTTCGCGGCCCTGGCCCTGGCTAGTTCGCATCATGGTACGCCGGAAGCGGGCGATTGGCTTCGGTTCGGGTTGTTACAGGTCACACTCGGGCCACTGGTCGGAATTGCGATCGGCTACGCCGGCGCGCGGTTACTCGACACCGCCGCCGAGAGCGGCTGGGCAGGCACGTCGTTTCAGGGCATCGGTATCCTTTCCCTCGCGCTGTTTTCCTTCGTGGCAGCGGAACTCTCCGGAGGGAACGGCTTTATCTCGGCCTTCGTCGCTGGGATGGTTTTCGGTAACACCCTCCGCCACCCCTGTGTTTTCCTGTTCGAATTTATGGAGACGCAAGGTCAGCTGTTGATGCTGATCACCTTCACCGTATTCGGTGCTGCTCTGCTTCCGGAGGTTATCGGACATATTACGCCAACGATTCTTCTCTACGCCGTGCTGAGCCTGACCTTCATTCGCATAATCCCGGTCGGAGTGTCACTGCTCGGTGCCGGCTTACGCTTTCCGACACCACTTTTCCTCGGATGGTTCGGTCCCAGAGGATTGGCCTCGATTCTGTTCGTGTTGTTGATACTCGAAGAGGCGGCGCTGCCGCACAGCGATGAATTATTCGCCACCACCGTCGTTACGGTGGCGTTGAGCACTTTGCTTCACGGCGTCAGCGCGGCACCGTTGGCGAAACTGTACGGCAGGCTTACCGAAAGCATGGGCGAATGCGAGGAGAACCAATCCGTTGCGGAGCTGCCGCTCCGGGAAGGCATGCGCAACACGAGTGAACCACTAGAGGCAACCAAATGAAGAAAGTCGCGGTAACCAAATGGGACGACCTGGATGACCGGTCGCCGGCAAACGC
>CAMYOI010000735.1 GCA_947259955.1 uncultured Gammaproteobacteria bacterium | reverse complement strand
TCTTTGAGGGACCTCGGATCCAGGTTCAGCGAACCGATGAATACGTGCCGGCGATCGAAGATAAACGACTTCGTGTGCAGGCTGGCCTTGGAGGATCCGCGCAGGCCGGACGATCCGCGCAGCGTCGCCCGCGCTTTCCTGTCGGTCTCGTGGATCTCCACGCCGGCGCGAAGCAGGCGTTTTCGATAGCGCATATAACCGGCATGGACGATGGCGACATCGGTCGCGGCGAGTGAATTGGTGACGACGCGCACGCGCACGCCCCTGTCCGCGAGGTCCTTGAACAGCGCGGTGCCGGCCTTGCCCGGAACGAAGTAGGGCGAAATGATGACCAGCTCTTCCCTGACGTTCTTGAAATATTCGCGCAGCGCGGGGGCAAGGTGGTACTTCTCGGCGTCCTGTCCGGTCAGAATTTTCTCAGGGTGGTCGTAGACGACCCTGGCATCTCCCCAGAAGAGATCGACATTGTCATTTCTGATACGCCGGGCGAGTTCGGATTCCCGCAGGGCCCGCAGGTATTCCGAGCCCTGTTGCTCGGCCACGAATGCCTCGAGGTCTTCCTGGCTGTCTGCGATCATTGCCCCGGTGACCGGCGCGCGATTGAGCACCGAAATCGGATAGGTGAGCTGGTGATTCCAGTAAAGATCGAACGATCTGGAAATGTCCGTGACCAGGGGGCCGGCTACCATGACGTCGAGATCGCTGAAAACGAGTTGGTGATTAGCATCGAAGTACTCGTCGCCGATATTCCTGCCGCCGACCACCGAGATCTGGTTGTCGACCGTAAAGGTCTTGTTGTGCATCCGGCGGGTTACCTTGCCGAAACCGGTGACGTACTGGGTTGCCCGGGGCGCGAAGCGGCTGAACGGATTGAATATTCTCACTTCCACATTGGGGTTGCTGTCGAACACGGCCACCATCAGATCCCGGCCCTCAGCCGCCATGTCGTCGATCAACAGCCTGACCCGCACGCCGCGCTCCGCCGCTTTCAGCAACTGATCGACAAAGAGCCGTCCGGTCAGATCGTCGTGAAACAGGTAATACTGGGCATCGATGCTGCGTGATGCCCGGTTCGCCAGAACTGCCCGTGCCACGAAAGCATCCAGACCGTTATCCAGCAGATAGTAGCCCGACTGACCGGGATGGGCGTCCAGCTCCCGCTTGAAGTTCTCACCCGCGACCAAGCCGGCTACCGGCGCATAGGCATAAGACTCCTCGCGCTCGAAATCGGTGGGCAGGGTCGCGCAGCCGGCCAGCGCCAGGCACAATAAAAAAGGGGACAGACCCCATTTAAAAAAGGGGACAGACCCCATTTGCCGCATTTGCCGTAGCAAATGGGGTCTGTCCCCTTTTTGTAAGTCAGTCCGCAAACTCGGCGGCCGCCTCCGCGATCCACTGCCAGAATGATCGGGCAAAGCCCGAGTAAACCAGCAGATCGTAAGTCGGAGTGTCATCGACCTGGTGCAGGATGACGCCCACCTGCGCCATGACGGTCTGGGCACAAAACCCGGTTCTTGCCGCATTGGGATGCAGATCGAGCCGGCAGCCCTTGGCCATCACGCGGCGTGCCTTCGGACCGCGCACCCGGATGCAGACCCGGGCGTCGCCCTGCTCGGAAACATAACCCCGGTCTTCGATACGGGCGGCTATATAGGCGGCGAGGCCGCCTTTATGAATCGATTCCTCGGATACGAGCATCCATTGCCCCGGCGACAGCGGCAGCGCGGTGAATTCCTTCCGCACGGTGGCGCGTCCGGGCTTGCCGTTGATGTCGAGCAGTTTGCACGCCTTCGATACCTTGCCGTTTCTTGCGAACAACTGAACGACAGACAGACCTTTGACTACCGACAGTTCGATCTGCTTCGAGGGCCTCAGCTCCGCGACGCCATCCAGTGGAAAGACCGCACTAAAAATCGATGACGAATCAGCCACGCAGCCGCTCCCCTTCCGGATCGACGAACACGGGATGGCAGACTTCCACCTCCACCGCTTCATCCTTCATCGGGTAGACGGCGTACAGCCGCTCGCCCTTGCGGGAAAGACCGCCCTTGACGTAGCCGAGGCCGATCCAGGTACCCACCGACGGGCTGTCGCCCACCGAGGTGATCCAGCCCAGACTGGTTTCCGTACTCGCTTTTTCCGGGTCTTCGACCAGGTGAGCGCCGCCGCGCAAACGTCCCTC
>CAMYOI010000734.1 GCA_947259955.1 uncultured Gammaproteobacteria bacterium | reverse complement strand
ATAATCGTGCATTGCTATCTCCAGCAAAGTAAGACAACCAGGCCGATGAATCTACGACGTTCATATACGATCTTTATCTCGACTCACCTCACTATCTAGGCCTTTGAGAAAACCCTTCATCTTCTTCATCGGTTTTATTGGAATTAGCTCAATGCGGTTTCGGTAAGTAAGCACTTGAATTTTCTGGCCAGAGAATATTCCCATGGATTCTCTAACTTCTTTGGGAATAACAACCTGGTACTTAGGGGAAACTGTTACAGCTGTCATGGTTCATTCCTGGTCGATCAAATAGTCGTAATACGATAGTTGTATCGATAAAATCTGTCAAGCCACACAACGAGTCTGTAGAAAAACGACTTTTCTCTGGTGGCTGCGGCCGGTAACAGCGCGAAGGGGCCTTGTTGCATCGCGCCTCGCGAATCGACTGTACGGCCTCAGAACTGATTTTCTAAATGCAGTATCCATCGGGCATCCCGAGATAGGTTATTCTGTTCAAGATCTTACACGCAAGTGTCACCTCGACCCTTTGCTGCGCCATGGTGCGACTCCGCATCGCTCCGCCAATGATCGCTTTGTATCGCGACATCGCCGTCTCCACCAAGCTGCGTCGTGTGTAGCCCGATCCATGTGCCTCAATCGCGGCATAGACCGATGACGTGTCGTACGCGCGGTCGGCCATCGCGCAGGCCAACGGGTTGTCAACTTGAGCGAGTAACACAGGCACTTGTGCTGCATCTCGAGCGCGATGGCTTGTCAGCGCAGATGCAAGGATGTCACCGGTATCGGCATTGACAACAAAGTGCAACTTTCGCCATGCGCGGCGTTTTGGAGGTGGACCAGAGTCCGAACCGTTGCCGCTATGGACGCGCAAGCCCGTGCTGTCGATCATAATGTGAAAGGGCCCTTCCTTAACCGCAGGGTGACTCTGAACATTGAGACGCTTCGAACGTCGCGACAGAGTGCAGTGATCAAGCATGCAAAGACCTAAATCCAATAGGGTCGAGATCGATTGGAGAAAGCCTTCGGTTTGACGCAACGGCAGTCCATACACCAGGCGAACCGTCAATGCCACTTCGATCGCAAGGTCAGAGTAGACAAGCTGGCCACCGGGCTTCTCGCCCGTCGGCGCCTGCCATGCCGCGATGGCCTCCTCGGAAAACCACAGGGTTAGGTCACCTCGCCGACGCAGTCCAGCTTCCTACTGAGGCCAATTCCGGACGCGGTAGCATAGCTTGGTATACTTCAGCTGGCTGCGTTTCGGGTATCGATGTCCCATGTCATGCTCAAAGTTCTCGAAAGCGTCTCCGTATCATAGACAAAAGTCGGAGCGGTACACCAAGCCCCTCGGACGAAGGAACAACGACCAGAATCCCAAGAAGAAACGATCGGCCGCGACTAGATTTGGGGCGCGTTGGCGGGAGCGTGCAACGATTTGCAGCTGGTGCTTGAGTAGAAGATTCTCAGCAATCACTGCCTTGGCGCCGGCGGCACCGATCAGCTTTGCGAGTAGGTTAAAAAGATGAACCGACAACAGGAATAATTCTTTCATGCGACGGCAGGGTAGGGCGGATCACCGTTCGTGACAAGACTGCTCAAGCGACCGGTTTTACGGTTTTAGGGCAGAATTGCGAATTCGCCAGGGACAGCAAAAGTTGTGGCGCTATGGGAGGCGATATTTGTAAATTTCTCTGGGTTGCGAAAGTAAATTTGTCGGTACCAATTTATCAGAGCATCCCCAGAAATTTCTAGAAAATTGAATCGAATAGATACGAAATCCTGGTTGCCGTCGACTTGGAAATATGATCGTCGTCGACATAGAGTGGTACCCCATCATATTCTACATTGCAGACATTTTCATCGCACAGCGCTTCATGGGGGAGTATCAATTTTGCGTTGTAAGCATTAGCGAAGCTGCTCAAAGAGTCCAGAACGAACTGTTGTCGAGTAGAAAATTCATCTTTCGTTGGAGCAAGCCGGGATTTTACACCCCGGCTTTGATTCAAAGCCATCACCCAAGGGACGTCTATTCCGATCTCTGGAATCGAACCAACTAAGACGATCCTTTTATTCAATTCTTTAATTCGGCTTAGCGTGCGTTCCAAACCATGAAGAAAAATCGCTCTATTATTTTTGATGTTTGTTTGTTTGAACCGCTTACTGGCAAGATACACCGGACTACCAGGCT
>CAMYOI010000733.1:750-2936 GCA_947259955.1 uncultured Gammaproteobacteria bacterium | reverse complement strand
TTAAACAAGGAATTCGACGATATCAGCCAGGAGTTGAAATTAGGCAGTACGGGCGCAGCGATGACACAGGTCCTGTTCGACTTGCAACACCAACTTCGCGATGCGGAAACCAGGGACGACATTCAGAGTGCTCAGTTAGCGAAATTCGACGACACACGTTTGGCGGCGTTTCAGGTGGACAAACGAATTCGCGGACAGTCGGACCTGGAAAAGCAATTCGCTGACCGGCCTTCGGAAGCAATATCGCAAATTCTCACCACTCGGAAAGATATCCTCGAGAAATTAAAGACTCAGTACGGGAATCTCAATCGGGACCTCGCATCGCTCGAGGCTGACAGGCAGCAGTACCTGAGCAAGGTGAAAGAGATCCGCGCCTCTGTCAAGGAACAACTCTTATGGATGAGGAGTTCGCCGCCGATCAGTTCCAGGACTTTTACCGAGATTCCTGGCGCCCTGAAATGGGCATTCAGTGGAAAGCATTGGGGCGAACTCGGCCGCGCGCTGAAAGGGATGGCCACTGACTCGAACATACCGAGCGCGAGTATCGTCCTGGTCGTCGTCTTGCTGCTGATCATGAGACGGCGGATTAGCGCGGCCCTGATTCGGACCAAGCAAAAGATCCATCGCATCTCAACGGACCGATTTGCCTACACCTGGGAGGCGTTGTTTTGGACCGTACTATTGGCGCTTCCGCTTCCGCTCTTGCTCGTACTCACTGGATGGGTGCTGGCGCAGAATCCCGAGGCCAGCGGCTGGATGCGGGGAATCGCTGAAGGCTGCAAGATCGCCGCGTGGATCACGCTTGCGACTGGGTTCATGTCTGCGGTGTGTCGCGAGGAAGGACTGGGCGCCGCCCATTTCGGTTGGGGGGAAGGAAATCTGACCCGGTGTCGGCGAGTCATCGTCTTGTTCACCGCGGTCTTCATTCCAGCGTTCTTGATCGCTTGCAGTACCGTTTACGGCGATGGGTCGCATTATTTTGCCAGTATCGGCCGGATCAGTCTGATGGTTTCCCAGGTGGTGGCGGCGATTGCCTTATGGTGGCTGCTGCGTTTCTCGGATGGGGTTCTGGCGACAGTGATTCGCGAACATCCAACGCGACCCGTCGCAAGTCTGCGATACCTCTGGTTTTCGCTGATGATCGGATGCCCGCTTGCGCTCGTGGTCCTGGCGGGCCTCGGCTACATCTATACGGCTCTTGATCTTGGTCTGGGCCTCGTTGTGACGGCGACATTAATCGCGGGAGGACTGGTTTTCTATTCGTTGGTGGTTCGTTGGTTTTCGATCAGGGCTCGCAGGCTGGCGCTGAACGAAGCGCTTAATAAACGCCGAGCCAGACAGGAGATGCAGGAACCAGAACATCGCCCCGAAGAAGCAGGAGAAGTCGTTTCCGTTGATCCGGAAGACGAAGAGCTGGACATCGAATCGCTGGGCGAGCAAACACGTCAATTGCTACGGTTGTTGGTTGGCCTGGTTGTGTTAATGGCAACTGCCGTGTTCTGGTCGAAGACGGTCCCCGTATTTGACACGTTCGACAAAATTCTTGTTCCGGTGGGCGGGGGGATAAGTCTTCTCAGCCTGCTCAAGGCAGTTCTCATCGTGTTGGTGACTCACAGCGTGGTGCAGAACATCCCCGCGGTGCTCGAACTGGCTCTGCGGAAGTCCACCGATGTGGAAACAGGCACCCGTGCCGCTGTTGCCACCCTCTGTCAATATGGAGCGATCGCGATCGGTCTGGGCCTGCTCGTGGGCGTACTCAATGTCGACTGGTCCAGATTTGGCTGGATTGCCGCGGCGCTCAGTGTTGGGCTTGGATTCGGTTTGCAGGAGGTGGTCGCGAATTTCGTCTGCGGTCTGATCCTGCTTTTTGAACGTCCCATTCGGGTTGGCGATGTCGTCACCCTGGATAGTACCACCGGCACCGTGACGAAAATCCAGATGCGAGCCACGACGATCACCAACTGGGACCGACAGGATCTTGTGGTCCCAAACAAGAACCTGATTACCGGCACCATCCTGAACTGGACGCTCAGCGCCTCAGTGAATCGCGTCATCATTCCGGTGGGCGTGGCCTACGGAAGTGACACCGAAGCAGCCCGACAGATCCTGTTGGAGGTGGCGGCGGATAACGAGCAAGTGCTGGACGACCCACCGCCGATGACGACTTTCGAGGCATTTGCTGACAG
>CAMYOI010000733.1:0-641 GCA_947259955.1 uncultured Gammaproteobacteria bacterium | reverse complement strand
TGAAAACGATTTCCGAATTACATACCGAGATTGACAAACGGTTCGCGGAGGCTGGCATCCAGATCGCCTTCCCGCAACGCGATCTTAATCTGGGTAACGGATGGGGATTGTTGCATCCTCAGGGAGTCCAGAGGGAACTATCGGGGTCTGCAAGTCCCGAGAGTTAGATGCCGCAAAAGAGTAAACCGATCAAAACGTAGTGCTGCGTTCCAGCTTAACTTTCCGGTTCGCAAAAACGTGGCTGGGGCATCCTGCCCCAGTAATCTGCGGCTGGAAGCCACAGCCACGGAAGACTTCAACTCGAATCTTTACGTGTACCAGAGCACTCGATTGTTCGCCAAATCTCGGTTGCTCCCACCCAAGTGGTTGACTGAAAAGACTGCGAAAATCCATGACTCCCCCTATTGTTCGAGTTTGCGGTTTGTGACGGCTGTGCCGATTGCAAATGAGGGTTTTGCGGGACGCGACGAAAATGCCGATACTTCTGATTGTAGCGGTCCTCGATTTCACAGTCTTTGCTAGCGATGTGACGTGTCACGCTGACCCCAAGCCATGAAGTCTCTCGAATTCTTATCATTCACCAAACGGTCGCCGAAAGAACTCACTTTGATCAGGCCTTGAATTGTGTTCGTGTCTTGACG
>CAMYOI010000732.1:1306-3983 GCA_947259955.1 uncultured Gammaproteobacteria bacterium | reverse complement strand
GGAATCGACGCCTGGGTCAACAGGGTCGCCAGCAGCAATATGAACAGACCCACCGCCATGTGGAACAGGGCGACACAGACGGATACCACCGGAAGGATCTGCAGAGGAAACACGATCTTCTTGACGAAATGGGAATGACTCGTCACCAGAGAGGGCGCCCGAACCAGGCATTCCGCAAACAGTCCGTGCACTATCAGCCCGGAAAAAAGAATGATGGCGAACTCCATGTCGCCCTTTCGTTCGATACCCCACTTCATCTGAAACACGACGCCAAATACGAACATGTACACCAGCAGCATGAGGATCGGATGCATGAACGACCAGACCAGCCCGAGGACGGATCCGCGGTAGCGTTCGAGCACCTCGCGTCTGGCCAGCTGAAATATCAGGTCCTTATGAGAGGCAACAAGGAAATATGGCGGAAACCACGACATATTAAATTTCAGAGAAATACTCACTTACCATCAATGGTGCCTGATCCCATTGGTATCTGTACTCCGCAGGAGACAATCCCCTCAACACAAATGCAAAGCTATTTTTGAAACAGTACACTAGCGCTTGTTTATCAGCGAATACAGATATTTTCCGTAGTTGCTTTTTACGTATTGTTTGGCCGCCTGTTCCACCTGCTGCTCGTCTATGAAGCCCTGGTGATAAGCGATTTCCTCCAGGCACGCGATCTTCAATCCCTGCCTGGATTCAAGGGTTTCGATGAAAAGCGAGGCCTGCAGCAATGAATCATGGGTCCCCATGTCGAGCCACGCCATACCCCGCCCGAGCACTTCGACGGCCAGCTCCGCGTGCTCCAGATACCAGTTGTTGACATCGGTGATCTCGAGTTCGCCTCTTGCCGAAGGCGTGATATTCCTGGCAACTTCGATGACTCGGTTATCATAGAAATACAATCCGGTCACCGCATAGTTCGATTTGGGTTGCGCGGGCTTTTCCACCAGGCTGATCGCCTTGCCGGAACTATCGAACTCGACCACGCCGTATCGTTCCGGGTCCTGAACCGGGTAGGCAAACACCGTTGCGCCCCGTGAGCGATTTGCGGCGCGCAGCAACGCTGCCGAAAGATCATGTCCGTGAAAAACATTGTCGCCCAGCACCAGCGCGCACCGGTGGCTGCCGATAAATTCCGCACCAATGACGAAAGCCTGGGGCAGACCGTCGGGAGAAGGCTGAACGGCATACGAAATATTTATACCGAGGTGTTGTCCATCCTGGAAAAGTTTTTCGAACCGAGGGGTATCCTGGGGCGTGGAAATGATGAGGATATCTCTTATGCCCGCAAGCATGAGCAGCGAGAGCGGGTAGTAGATCATTGGTTTGTCATAAACCGGCAGCAGCTGCTTGGAGACCGCTTCCGTCACCGGATGCAGCCGCGTTCCCGATCCCCCGGCGAGCACGATTCCCCTCATGATCCGGTCCTCCCCAGGCGCTGACCCTGGTATTTTCGGGCGGCCTGATCACACCAGGTTGCATTGTCGAGATACCATCTAATCGTTTTCGCAATGCCCGATTCGAATGTCTCGGACGGACGCCAGCCAAGTTCTTTCATGATTTTCGATGAGTCAATGGCGTACCTTTTATCGTGGCCGGGACGATCCTCGACAAATTTGATCTGCGACGAATACGGCTCGCCATCCTTCCTGGGAACAAGGCCGTCCAGACCGGCACACAGGGTTTCGACAACCTCCAGATTTGTTTTCTCGTTATTGCCCCCTACGTTGTAGACTTCTCCGCTCTTTCCGTTTTGCAGGGCCGAGAGCAGCGCCTCTGCATGATCCTCGACGTATAGCCAGTCCCTGATGTTATCGCCGGTTCCGTATACGGGAAGGGGTTCCAGGGCTACGGCTTTCTGAATAACCAGCGGTATCAGCTTCTCGGGGTACTGGTAAGGCCCATAGTTATTCGAACAGTTTGTAATGATGGCGGGCATACCGTAGGTCTTGTGCCACGCTCTGACCAGGTGATCAGACCCCGCTTTACTCGCGGAATACGGTGAGTTCGGTTTGTATCGGGTCGTCTCGGTAAAGTAGCCGTCCGTACCCAGGCTGCCGTATACCTCGTCGGTGGAGATGTGGTGAAATCTGAACGCGGACCTTGCCTCGTTTCCCAGACCTTGCCAGTACGCCCTGGAGACTTCCAGCATGGTGTAGGACCCGACGACATTGGTTGTAATGAACGCGCCGGGGCCGTCTATGGACCGGTCGACATGGGATTCCGCGGCAAGATGCATCACCGCATCCGGACGAAACTCGCGAAACACCCGCTCGACGCCGGCGCGGTCGCAAATATCGAGCTTGCTGAACAGCACACGATCGGATCTGCGGGCCTCGCCAAGTGACTCAAGATTTCCCGCATAAGTGAGTTTGTCGATATTGAACACGGTCCAGTCCGTCCTGGCAACGATCCTTCTGATGACGGCGGAACCGATAAATCCCGCGCCCCCCGTAACGATAACTTTCATTGATAGCACACCTTCTTATGACTGAATTTCATATACTTGTATATCAAGCTGATCCCAGATCTTCTTGTATTTCTGCGGATTGCTCTCGATATGGGCCAAGAAGCTGGCCGGGTAAAACCTGCTTAGCTTCAGGATATTTTCAGGCCAGTGCCCGGAAAGCCGTCCGGTTCTGCTCAATCCGCCGTCACGCTGGTTGACGATCAC
>CAMYOI010000732.1:0-1300 GCA_947259955.1 uncultured Gammaproteobacteria bacterium | reverse complement strand
CTCGAGCTTGCTCAGGAAAGTGAACACGTCCTGCCATTGGTCGTGGCCCACGTTTCGCTCAACCGGCATGACGGTGTACAACCGGCTGAACCTCGATTCAAAAAACGTCGTCGAAATCGGAAAGATCAATACCACGAGCACCGCGACAACCGCGGCGTTGCCAACTCCGCGGCGGATCGGCTTGCCGCGCTCCGAGGCCAGACTGTGTGCTGCCCGCGTAAAGAAATAGGCCCCGACAAAAGGAAGCGGAATCATATAAGAAACGCGCCAGATCACATCAGGGTAGTTGTGCCTCAAAAACAGATCCACGAAAAACGGATTGAAGATGGTCACGAACGGAGCCAGCATGCCGGCGACGAGGAAACTGGACATGGGCTGCCTTCGAAACAGGGCATGGAAAAACAATGCGTACACAACGATCCCCCACACACCAAGCACCTGGTAGAACTGAAACGTAGGGTCGGCCACATATAGATTCTTCAGGAATGGAAGCATCTTCTCGAGCGGCAGGATCGTATCGTATGCCAGCGGATTGGCACGCGAATAGCGGGTATAGGAAACGATCCATAGCAGCACCCAGCCGGCCAGCACCGTAATGAACAACGCCGCGATCGTTCTACGATTCGATCCGCCTGTATCAAGGCGCGAATTGTAAAACTCCACAGGTAATTCATGAGCGCGGGGGCATACACGTAGTAGCGCACGAACGAAAAGACGTTGACGCCGAACTGCAGCACGAAGAACACCACGGTCAACGCCGCGCACCATACCCGCTGACGAGGCGCAAAATCCGATTGCTCGAACAGATACAAAGCAAATGTGTAAATCGCCGAACAGAACAGAACGGTGTTCAGTATGTTCAGCGGCATCAGGATCTCGATGACGGAGCGGCTCCACAAAGACGCGGCTAAAGCCGGAATGAAGTATCCGTAGAGATTTGGTGCATACCATAGTCTGTTCCAGGCCACGGCATCCTGCGGACCCTGTCCCAGCGAGCCCAGAACATCGTTGATTTTCGAGAGATGCCACCAGTTGTCGGCCGGAACCTCGAGGTAGGGCCCGGCCACCCACGCATAGGCACCGACAACCAGAAGAACGACCAGAAGGACGCTTCCGGCGTAGCGATCGGGATTGAGTCCTTTGACGATCGAGGCTGGCGGATTCGCCCAAATAACCAGCATAAAAAGCAATATCGATTCCACAACCGTTATTGCGGCGACCGTCGAATACTGAATGCCCAGCATCCTGACCATGACCAGGTTGATCGCGGCTATACCGATCGAAAACGCGATGCTCAACA
>CAMYOI010000731.1 GCA_947259955.1 uncultured Gammaproteobacteria bacterium | reverse complement strand
GTGTAGAGCTGGTCGGTCCGCGCGCCGACGAATACCTTACCGACATTCCACACGACACCCTTCCCCATCACGCGGTCGGCCGTGCCCAGCCGGTTGAAGATTTCGAGGGTACGCTTGGCCCAGCAGATGGCGCGCGACCCGTCGCTGACCGTGTCATGCCTCTCGAGCACCACGGACCGGATCCCGGTGCCGGCCAGATCGATCGCCGTGGCGAGCCCGATCGGCCCCCCGCCGACAATCACCACCGGTACATGTCTTGGGGAGTCGGTATCCAGTTCGGGCGGTCTTGTGAACCGGTATTTTTTGCGGGGCTGTCGCGCTGCTCGACGGGCCCGACCCAGGTCGGAATACTTCGAGCTCATTGTGCCGTTGCCTCCTCTCTCTCGAGTTGCCCGGCCAGATCGATAAGTTTCGACAGCAGCCGATCCAGTTGCCGCTTCTCCGAAGTATTGAGTCCGTTCAACAAGCCCTGTTCCAGCGAAAGAGCAATGGGTACCAGTTTGCGGTACACCCCATTGCCCTTGCGCGTGAGCCTTATCCTGGCACGGCGGCCATCCCTCACGTCCCGCTGCCTTTCGACCCTTTTCTGCTTGAGCAATGAATGTACCGACCGGCTCACCGTGACTTTATCCATCTCGGTAATGCGACAGATCTCGTCGGCGCAAAGGCCCGGCGACTCGCCCAGCACCGACAGGACCCGCCACTGCGGGATGCTGAGGTCGAACCGATCGGCATACAGGCGGGACAAGGTGCGGCTTAACCGATTGGTCAATACCGACAGCCGGTAGGGCAGAAACGCTTCGAGTCGAAGCGCTGGATCGTGTCCGGTGCCCGTTCTGCTCATACCGTCAGCGGCGCGACCGATCGAACCGACTGCCGATGCCCTTCCAGCAATCCGCGTAGTCGTGCTGGAGCTGTGCACATTCCATCGCAAATCTAGTCGGCTGTATCGGAAAGCGCGATTCGAACATGAAGGCCAGGGTATCGGCATATCGATCCGGCGCCAGTTCCACCGTCGATGCTTTTTCGAAAACCTGCGCTTCGGGGCCGTGCGATGTCATGCAGTTATGCAGGCTGGCCCCGCCGGGCTCGAATCCTTTTTCCTTGGCATCGTATAAGCCGTGGATCAATCCCATGAATTCGCTCATGACATTCCGGTGGTACCACGGCGGCCGGAACGTATCTTCCGCAACCATCCAGCGTGACGGGAAGATGACGAAATCCATGTTGGCGACCCCCGGCGTGTCGGAATGCGAGGTCAGCACGGTATAGATCGAGGGATCCGGGTGGTCGTAGGACACCGTACCCATGGTATTGAATCGTGCCAACTCGTACTTGTACGGCACCGACGTACCGACCCAGGCAACCACATCGAGCGGTGAGTGTCCAATAGTACATTCGAACAAGCCGCCGCCGTATTTGCAGGTCAGACGGAAATCTCCCTCGCGATCCTCGTACGCCGCTACCGGCGACATGAAATCGCGATCGTTTGCGTAACCGTCGCTGCCCACGGGTCCGCGTTCCGGTAGGGTGTATGCCGAACCATAATTTTCACAGACATATCCGCGGCCCGGACCATCCGGCAGAACCACCCTGAACTTCATGCCCCGCGGCACGACGGCGACCTCGCCGGGGTGCGCTTCGACGATGCCGCACTCGGTATGGAGTCGGAGCCGGCCCTGCTGAGGCAGCATCAGCATTTCGCCGTCCGCGTTGTAGAAAAAACGGTGTTCCATCGAGGTATTGGCAAGATAAAGGTGGATGCCGATGCCGGCCTGCAGAGCGGCGTTTCCATTGGCCGCAACCGTCACCAGGCCATCGATGAAATCGGTCGGTGATTGCGGCAACGGGAAAGGGTCCCAGCGCAGCGGGTTGGGCATCGGCGGCACCTCGGTAACGGGTCCGGTCCGGATCAATCTGGCGTCGATGGGCCGAAACCCACCCTGTACTACCGAGGGACGAATGCGGTACATCCAGGTGCGGCGATTGGCGTCACGCGGTGCAGTAAATGCAGTGCCCGATAGCTTTTCAGCATACAATCCGTAGGCAACTTGCTGCGGAGAAAAACGTCCGACGGGGAGCGCACCGGCAAGAGCTTCCGATGCATGTTCGTTGCCGAAGCCTGAGAGGTAATGCAGTTTTGTCGCGGGCTCGGCCCGGGATGAATGAGCTGTCTGTGTCATCGTCGTTG
>CAMYOI010000730.1 GCA_947259955.1 uncultured Gammaproteobacteria bacterium | reverse complement strand
GTCGCGACATCATCTGGGAACGCGAATTGCCCATTCCGGCCCCTCGGTGTGATTTCGGCCCCTGTGCATCCTGGATTGGGGTTTGCTACTCTTCGTATAAACACCTCATCGCAGGGACGCGATCATGTTGCAGTTGCCGGCCGGCCGGGACGCCAGCCAGGGCGAGGGTGGTGTTCGCTACGAGCGCCATCGTCCGGAACGGACCCTCCTTTACCAGCTTGTCGAAGAACACTATCCCGCTTTCGAGGCGCAGTGGGCTGCCGAGGGCAAGGCGTTGCCGGAGCATGTGCGGCGGGAGTTCGAAAGCTACCTCAAATGCGGATGTCTTGAACATGGTTTTTACCGTGTGCGCTGCGAATCCTGCCATGAGGAGCGGTTATTGGGGTTCAGTTGCAAGCGGCGCGGATTTTGTCCCAGCTGCGGGGCACGGCGCATGGCGGAGAGCGCGGCCCTGCTGGTGGATGACGTCTTTCCGTCACAGCCGGTGCGCCAGTGGGTGCTGAGCTTTCCGTATCCGCTGCGTTTTCTGTTCGCCAGCCGACCGGCGATCATGGGCAAGGTGCTGGGGATCGTCTACCGGGTGATTGCCACGCATCTGATCAAAAAGGCGGGCTTTACGAAAAAGACCGCCCACACGGGTGCGGTGACGCTGATCCAGTGTTTGGGGAGTTCGCTGAATCACAATATTCACTTTCACATGATTTTTTTGGACGGTGTGTATGTCGAGGGCAGGCACGGGTCGCTCGATCGGTTTCATTGGGTGAAGGCGCCGACCGGTGACGAACTTGCCGGACTGACCCACACCATCGCCCGGCGTGTGGGCCGTTTTCTGGAGCACCAGGGCCTGCTCGAGTCCGATGCCGGGAACAGTCATCTTGCATTGGATAGCGTAGATGATGATCCAATGGTCCATCTGCAGGGGCATTCCATCACCTATCGCATTGCCATGGGGCCACAAACGGGACGCAAGGTGTTTACCCTGCAGACCCTGCCGGCCTGCGATCCCGACGATCCGGACACGGTAGGAAAGAGCGCCGGATTCAGTCTGCATGCCGGGGTGGCGGCCAAAGCCCGGGAACGGGACAAACTGGAACGGCTGTGCCGCTATATTACAAGGCCGGCCGTATCAGAGAAACGCCTGTCACTGACCGCCCACGGCAACGTCCGCTTCCAGCTGAAGACGCCGTACCGCGACGGTACCACCCACGCTATCTTCGAGCCCCTGGACTTCATCGCCCGTCTGGCCGCCCTGGTGCCTAAGCCCCGCGTCAACCTGACGCGATATCACGGGGTGTTCGCACCCAACAGCACCCACCGTTCGCAGGTGACACCGGCCCGGCGGGGCAAGGGCAACACGCCCAAAGCGCCCTATAAAGAGCAACAGAAAACGCCGGCCGAACGTCATGCGGCCATGAGTTGGGCACAACGGCTCAAGCGCGTGTTCCAAATCAACATCGAAACCTGCAGTGCCTGCGGCGGCGCCGTCAAAGTGATCGTCTGCATCCAGGACCCGGCAGTCATCGACAAGATCCTCACCCACCTGCAGGAAAAGGTCGTCTCGGGTCCAAATGACCTGCTGCCCCAAAGCCGGGCACCACCTGCCGGTCTGTTCGACTGACCCGGCAGAACCCACCCTGTCATCAGATGGCTGCTACCCACAGGACGCGGCAGGATATCCCTTGGCCCTGGGAAGAAAATGAAGGTTCAGGACGGGAAAAAGACGGGGAAACAGACCAGCGAGCGCACGTCAATCGGGCAAGCATCCGCTCCGGCCAGAACCCAATACGGCGTAAACGGTTCCTCTATACATGCCCGCTTCAGGAAAAAGAGCTTTTATTCGGCTTATACTCCCGCATCCGCATCCCATATGTATTCGTCATCGCGGACGATAGTGAGGAGCATTTACCACTTTGAAATTTGAAAATGCGTTTTCACACAGCCTGTACTCATTGCCGCCGTTCGGCTACAACACCTGAACGCTCACTTACGACCCTTGAACAAGCGGTTCGTCCAGCCCGGCCATGCGGCTCGCAGTACGACCCAGAAGGCGCGGTCCATATCGTCGAACTGCGGTCGCGGGCGCTTCTTCTTCAGCGCCATGACTTGCTGGCGTAGCGCCAAATTCTCGATCACCAGTGCCTCGCGGGGGTGAATCAGGGTTCTAAGGATGTGGACAGCGAGGGTCACGAGGAAGACCATGGGAAGTAGAATGGCGACAAAGTGTCCCCGTACGGCGCGGCGATCTCAAGCCACTCGGAGGGGTATACGGCGAAGGTCAGCGCTCAAGCATAACCTGTTGTTTTCACTCGCGGATGAATAAAGACGAGGGACAATTCACTCAACCGGCCATCATAATTGTCGTCAAACCGGACAAAGTAATTGACGCCAGACAGTAGTTTGCCCGCTTACCCTCAGACATCACATCTTATCGACAAATTTGTTAACTCCTTATCAATATCAGAAGTCTCCTGAACCCAAATTGTAATGTTCTGCTGAACATTATCGGGCTTCTCAACCGAACCAAGAGAAGAGTAATACGCAGAAGACAGAATCAATAATCTATTGCTGTCTCGATGAATCCAATAACTGGTGATCCTATGAACTTCCAATGGGGTGTCGGTCGTTTCGTCTGTGAACGACTCCCAATTTTGACCCGCAGAGGAATCACAGTTAATCCACTCCATATTGTGTAATGCCGTTATATAGCTTGTTATCGTATTCCTGGATGGATATTCCTCATCGATACGAAAAAAAACCTGCTGAATCTTGTTGTCTGAAGTCAACGACAGTTTTTTAAGATCATAAGCTTTTTCGGGTATTTGAAAGGCATCCACGAGAAAATAATCCGCCCCACTTACCCCACAACCGGTTAACAACAAGAACCCACAAAAAGAAAGAGAGCGTTTCACTTTTTATTCGTCGCAGTCACATTTCTTTGAAGGACCGGGAGCACTGCACAAACATTCGTCGCCTCCCTCAATATCACTGTTAACACCCGTTCTACCGGAGTAGATAATCTTGCCTTTGGTTGAGTACTGTCCAAAATTGGGGCTTGCGAAAGCATCTGTCCCAGGTGGACACGAAGCACAACTCCACCAACAAGTACAGTTTAATGTCAAGCCTGAGAACGGGTCACGCGTCCATCTACCTTGTCTCCAGCGCCCGTTGCACATGGGCGGTGGTCCAGGATGTTGCGCGCCAGGGCTTTCCGGCGGAACGGGATAGACTTCTAGTCCCGTAGGGTCAATGTTAGTGGTTGGATTTGCACTAACGTAGTTGTATGTATTTACGCCTCCCCGCAACCCAATCGGATCGGAGGTGATGTATCTGCCGGTATAGGGGTCGTAGTAGCGGTTCCAGTTGTAGACTCTAGTCATCAGCCGAGTTGGACTCGGCCACACTAATCGCTCCGAAAAAGGCAAATACTACCG
>CAMYOI010000729.1 GCA_947259955.1 uncultured Gammaproteobacteria bacterium | reverse complement strand
CCGTGCCAGCGCCGAGTGTGTGAGTGATCTTACGGTAAAAGAGATTGATGCTTATTTTACGGCCATTGCCCCGCAATACTGGCGTCAGACCCGTGTCGGTATCGCCTATTGTGTACGGCATTTTCTCCGCTACCTTCACTACCAAAACATCATTGACCAGGACTTGGCGGCCACGGTGGTGGGTCCATCGCGCTATGCACTGGAGAGCATCCCGCCGGCGCTGAAGCCAAAGGACATCGACACAGTATTAGCGCTGGCCAGACGCAACCGCACGCCGGTTGGGATTCGCAACTACGCCATCGTGTTGTTGCTCGCCCATTACGGGTTGCGCAGTGGTGAGGTCGTGCGACTACGGCTAAAGGATATCGACTGGCACCGCGACCAATTCCGGTTCCGCCAGTCAAAATCCGGCAAGGAGAGCCTGTTACCGCTGCTTGCCCCTGTGGGTAATGCGTTACTGGACTATGTGCAAAACGCGCGCCCCCAGAGCGTTGTGCGTGAAGTGTTCGTGTGTGCTTACGCGCCGCACCGGCCCCTTTCCTCGCTCCATTACATTGTCTCACGACTGCTGGACCAAGCCGGTATCCACGCCGAGGGTCGCCGGGGCCCACATACATTTCGCCATGCTCGTGCCGTGAGTCTGTTGCGGCAGAGCGTTTCGTTGAAGACGATCAGCGACATCCTCGGACACCGCTCGGCGGCGCAAACCCGCAGCTATTTGAAGCTCGCGACGGATGATTTGCGAGATGTAGCGCTTGAGCTGCCGGACATCACGGAGATAGCGCCATGAACCTACAAATCGACCTTAGTGATGAACTCTATCGTCGCTATGTGCAGACGTTGCACATCGGCCTCGCAACTGAGCGGCACTACTACAGCGCGCTACACCGATTTCAGCGGTTTGTGGACACGCGCTCACTGTCAGATCCCATGTCTCAAGCCGCACTCACTGCCTGGCTCAAGGCGATGAGCGCCGAGCTCGCGTTGGATCGGATCGTTGACTATGCGCGCAAGCTCGATGGCTTTTTCAGTTGGTTGGTCGACCGCGGCCAGCTGGCCACCAACCCGTGGGCGGAGCTGCGGGGGCAATACGGTCAGCGCCTCGCACCTATTGTTCGCGCACTGCTGTCATCCAACCTCACCGAAACGCTCGACGCCCTAAGACCTATACCGTCCTTTGGCAGTCACCTGGGTCCGGCCATGCAACAACACCTGGCCTACAAGCAGGCGCTGGGCTTTCGATACGAGCGCGAGACGACGCGTTTGCGCAGCTTCGACCGCTACCTGCAATCGCGCCCCGGGGCCTGCCAGCAGCCCCTGCATATACTGGTGCAGGAGTACGCAGAACAGGGACCAACGCCGGAATCGAAGTTCGAGCGTTTGCAAAGTGGCCATCACCTGGCGCGCGGACTCAAGCGCCACGACCCCTCGATTGTGGTCCCGAAGCTCGATCCCCTCATGGTACAGGAGGTCGTGCGACAACGGCGGCGGCCGTACATCTATAGTACCGACGAAATCCAGAAGCTGTTCGCGACCGCACGGGCGTACCCTTCGCCCCACGCACCGTTGCGGCCCCTAATGCTGTACACCGCCTTGGCACTTGCCTATGGCGCCGGTCTACGGTTAAGCGAGTTGGTTCATTTGACGATGGGAGATGTGGATTTGGATGCGGGCACGCTCGATATCCACCAGAGCAAGTTCTTCAAATCACGGCGTCTGCCGCTGACGGCCAGTGTACTTGCGGCGCTGCAACGCTATCTTGCAGCGCGCTGTGATGCGGGCGCCGCCACACAATCGGCAGCCGCGTTATTGTGGAACGAGCAGAAAAGCCATGGTTACAAGGAAGTAACGCTGGAAATGTTGTTGACAAGCGTTATCCGCCGAGCTGGCTTGAAGCCCGCTACCGGTCGGGTCGGGCCTCGACTGCATGATGTTCGTCACACGTTTGTCTGCCACCGCATGCTCGCCTGGTACGAGACTGGGGTCGATGTCCAGTCGCGCCTGCCGTATCTGGCGACCTATCTCGGGCACAAGGACATCCACTCCACCTTGGTTTACCTGACCGTGACCCGGGATCTGCTGCAACAGGCCAACGAGCGGTTCCGAGCCCTCGGGGCACGCGTGTTCCAAGCCCATGGAGGAGGTGACCTATGTCGATAACAACGCCATTTCCCCGGCTCCTGCACGCGTTCTTCTACGATTGGCTGATCAAC
>CAMYOI010000728.1:728-3511 GCA_947259955.1 uncultured Gammaproteobacteria bacterium | reverse complement strand
ACAACTCGGCCGCAATGGTTGCAGACGATGCCAGGAGTGCGACATAGACGATGACCGGCCTCAATCGGCTAATCATCCGGTCGCACCCCTTCGGGACCGCCGGCCTGCCCCGGCTGCGGGCGATTCGGGTGGCCAATCGGCAGGGTCAGATCCCGGTAGATGATGGTACCGCGAGCATCGCACCGGATGGACCCGCTCGGTCGTCTTACCTGAGTCGCCTGAGTGGTATCCGATACACCATCCGCAGGGGGCCTCGCTGATGTGGGCGGCGTATCGTCGCCCGTCTTGTCGTCGCTGATCGTTCCCATGGTGAAACCACCCAAGAAAAATAAAAAGGCCAGAACGATTTCCATGGGGCCTAACTCGGCAGCGAAACGGATTGGCGTGGCCCGGCAGGCCCGTGGTGTTCGACTGGGTCACATCGATTCTCTAGTCGAAAGACCTGGGCGCGTTTTGCCTTGGACTCATCCCCAACTTGATGGTCGGGCTCGATCGTCAGCGTGACGACGGCTGGTTCTTCGTTCTGAAGTATCGCCAACACCCACAGTGCCAGGAGGGTCACGATGCCAATCACCACCGCGGCCAGAACAGTCTTGTACGCGATTCGGCGGGCGCGCGGCGGCGAGTCGGTATTGGTCCGGTTCGCTTCATCTGAAAGGACGGGATGGTCCACTTCAGTCTTCATCATCTTTAGCGCCCTCTGCCCTCACCCTCACCGGTTTTGGGTCGCCAAACCCATCCAACGCACAACGCTCATAAGTGATCAGCCGGTGGACGGGATCCTGCACCAGGTTGAATGCCGGTCCCGCGAGCGTTTCCAATGCGTCTCTCAGCGTCATCGGCCCCAATTGTTGATGCGCGGCCGGGAGCGGTAACGCAAATAGTGCCATCGCATCCGGCACTATGGATTCGGTTTGGGCCAGCCGATAACCACTCCGCTCCAGGAGATAGCGGACCGCCTCACCGACGGTCTGGATCCCCTCCGGAAACCGCACCGTTGTAGTTACCGCCAACAGATCGCGCTGCGTTTTTGTCGGGGTGGCGGCATACAGGGAATAACGGCCGACCTGGATGTCATTCGCCTGCAGATTCACGCTGATCGCCATGCAGATAACGGCAATCACCGCCACAGTTGCCGCACGCGAGGTCATGGCGTGAATAACAGATCTATTCATGATGAAATCAGCCTCGGGATTCTTGAGCGTCCGGGCTCGCATCATGATGAAGTCTTTTCCATCAGGGAATAGAAAATTCGTTCTAACGATAGAGGCATTTTTCGAATGTCCAGCACGTGCCGGAAGAGACCTGATGTGTAGTTCCATATACGTTAGAGTTACGCGCAATAAACTTTGACAATTTGCGGCCGCTCGTGGCCGAGCTCCAGACTGATTGTCAGGCGGGCCTCCTCATCCCTCTGCCTTTGTTCCGGTGTCAACATTTTCGAATGGGGACCGCCCGCCGCCGGCGCCCGCCATCCGGTCAATTCCTCGTAGCGTTTCTGGGCATAGGCATGACGCAGGCCGTGCATCTTGGAAAGCCCGGCCCGTGCGGTGTCGGCTTCGTAGACCCGCAACTGCTGTCGATACGTCCTGCTACTCGGAATCAGTGATCCCTTACCAGCCAGGGCGCGGGCCCTATTAAGCACCGCACGCTGCTCGACAGATCTCACCGGAATAACCCGTGCCTTGCCCCCCTTGGTCCAGCTTGGCTTGAGCACAACATGGTCGCCCTGATCCGCATAGTCAGGAATGAACTTGATCGCCTCCTCCCGGCGCAAGCCAAAGGCCTGCTGCAGTTCCAGGCTCATCCGTACCCGGGGATCGCGGACCCGGTCCAGATCTTGTGGAACCACCGTCCTGGCCCGGGATGTCCTGTTTGTGAACTGACGGTTCGGAATGCCGTAATGATCGTTCGAACGGGCAACGACGTTCTGCCGGTTGACCTTCTGCGCCCACCAGCGAATGGCCGCTAACCGGTTTTTCATCGCGCCGGCCGAGAGATTCTCCCGTTGCCAGGTGTCCACCAGCGCCTCGATGTGTTTGGGTTTGAGCGACTGGGCGCCCATATGGCGATACCCCAGTTCGTGAAGTTGATCGGCCATCTGCGTCAACAGGCGCTCCCGGTTCCCGGTCCCGCTGCGTCGTGAAGCTGCCGTCTTTGTTGCGACGGCAAATCTGTTTGAGTTGGTAGTTCAGATCTCTCAATGTGTTCTCGCTAAACGGTAAGTGTTTCTGACCCAACCGGTGGCCGTAGCCGTCCGGTCCCGCTTGCGCGGTGCGGTCATGGGACACAACGCCCATGCGACCTGAATATGCCTGGTCTTAGGCAACGCCGGTTCTCCCCGGAGGGAATAGGTCCGGCGTGGACCAACGTGCCCAGAACGGGCGTGCTTTGAGTGGGGTTACACATCACCTCCTTTAAAGTGTGCGGAACAACTCCGCGGTGTATGGAAAATGAACGTCAACGGCACCGCTCAGGGCGGGCATCTCGGCTCGATAGGTGAATGCAGGCGGTAACCTGCGAGGATGAACCGATCCCATGATCGGCCCGGGTTGAGGATGGACCCACGGCGTTAAGCCGCAGCGCGTCAAAGGGTCCGGGTGCGCTCAATGCCACTGTACACGCAGTGGCCACGGATAAAATCGTTCGAGGGCGGTAGTATCGGTGGTCATCACTGGCCCGTCACTGAAAAATCCTGCCGACTTCGTGCGCCATTTCTGAGGCTGCCGCCCTCGTCACTACCCGCTTCGCGCCAGTGACGAGGGCGCCTTCGGTTCAGGCAA
>CAMYOI010000728.1:0-612 GCA_947259955.1 uncultured Gammaproteobacteria bacterium | reverse complement strand
CCACAGGCGCCGCGGATCGCGGCCCCGCCCTTGGCACGCGAGTTTGAGGCTCGCTTTGCCGTGGGCGGGCAGGACCTGTGGACTAAGTGGACAGCTCGGTGTGGTCGCGCACTCCGAGCAACACCCTCCATCTCGATCTGCTCTGGTAGTTCTCAGCGGAATCGCAGAGGCGCGTTGTCACGCGGGTTAAAGGTTGTCTCGGTGCGAGCCGTCGATCAGATTCCGGGAGGGACTTTTCGTGATGAAGGCACGCCTGGCGCCGGCCCGGCACCTGTGCAGCTGTCATTTGTTCTGGCGACAAGCCTGCGTTGGCACGGGTCATGCTTGGGTATGGGTAGCCCGGCGTCATGGTCATGAATGGCCGGCAGTAAAGCAGCCCGATTTAGCCATTACACGTGTTCGGCCGTTCATTCCCCTACAGCCGTCGTTCCAGGACCTGGATTTCGGCTTCTGGTTTCGGGTGCTTTCGGCCGAGGCTGTGTGAAAACGCTGAAAATTATAAGACCGTTGGGACAGCGATACACCGCATTCATCAACAGAACAACTATTACAGATGAAGCTCCACTTGTGGGGCTAGAACGTAAGTAAAGCAATCACTAATCCCACCAACAA
>CAMYOI010000727.1:1168-3385 GCA_947259955.1 uncultured Gammaproteobacteria bacterium | reverse complement strand
GCTGCCGGCAACCAACTGTCCAAATTTTCTGATGCTGTTTTGCATCACCGTTGTCCTCATATCACGGAGCCGTGATGTCAACGTCCCTGATTACCTTCTCCTCGCCCGGAACCGGTACGTGGATCAAGTGGCCCTGCACTACCTCCGAACGCCCGCCCCGGTTGGGTACGTTGCTGTAGCGGCTGTCTACGGAAAAATGCGCCACCTTAAAATTGTCGCAACTGGTGCCGACGACCCGCGGCGGACAGGCGTACAACGGATTGAGACGCTCGGTCCGGGCCCAGTGCTTGTTCGTGTCAAAACCGTTGGGCAATGTCAGGCTGGTCTGATCGCAGGTGATGCCCGACTTCGATGCCGTGCAGTTCGATGTCCCGACGCCGCCGACGACCGGAAAATTGGCATCGGTTGCAACGGCTTCTATTCCGGATTGCGCGCTCTGAAACGATCGGGTACGCGCTTCGTCGTTGTCCGACATCAGAATTTCCATCAATCCCGTGTGCATGGAAGACAGGGCGAGCACGGTAACGCCGACAAGCAGGATCGTGCTGACGATGAGCACGGCACCCTGCTGGCTGGTAAACGATGATGGAGTTTTCATCATAACAACCTGTTCTGATTGGTCACGTTCCTGATCTGTACCGTGGTGGAGAATACGCGCCGGTAGAAGCGGTCGGGGGAACCGCTGAAATCCTTGATGACGTCCCCCAATTGGTAGGTCTTGTCGTTGGTATATAGAACGCCCCGTTCGATGCTGCGCGCGAGGACGTATATTTTCGCCGTCACCGCGTTGCGCAGTTCCGCGGCGTCGGGAACGGACTTGTAGTAGTCCGGCACACCGTCCGAGTTGGTGTCCACGCCGAACATGACGTGAACGTATTCGATCCCCTGGGCGACTCCACCCGTCTCGGTATCCATGATGCCGCCATTAAGCGTTTTGCGGAACAGCGTGGGGATCTGATCGCCGTTGTCCAGAAAATGATCCTGTATGTAGTAAAGCTGCACCAGGTATCGCCAATCCCGCAATCCGGGAGGCACCGATTCCGTGCTGTCATAGTTCAGCAGCATGCTGGTGTAACCGTTCGTGCGCAGAAACACGTCGCCGTCGTCATTACTGTCGGCGCGTGCCGCGTCCAGCGGCTGCCCGGCAACCCGCCGGATGACCAGGATGTCGGTTGCGCCCTGAAAATCGTCTTCGTCGATGCAGGTAAACTTGGTTTCCGCGCCGGACCCCGAGGATTCCTTGACCACTTCGACGTAGTTCTGGACGTGATAAGCCCAGTTAGCCGGTGGCGTCGTATCCGTTCCGGGACCGCAGTCGTCACCGGAATCCATCAGCAATTTGCTGTTCACAAAAAGGGGTAAAAGGCACTTGTCCTCCGAAATATCTGGGCTTTGAGTGCAGTCCCTCAAGCTGGCGTTGACCGACAACGGTTCGACCATCGGGCCCAGGAAGCCGATCATTTCAAGGTCGCGTGCGATGGCCCGCATCGCGAACCGGGCGTTTTCCTGCATCCGGCCGATTTGTTGATCCTGGGCAAAGTTCCGGCCGGAGTTGACGTAAACGGACGCGACGACGCCGACCACGGCCAGGCCGATCACCATGCCGACGAGCAGTTCGACCAGGGTAACGCCGGATTGCTTTCGAATGCTCATGGGCTAGGCACCGCGGATGTAGACGTTGAGCGCCAGGACCCTGCGAAAGGCGCTGTCGCCCGGAGAATCGTCGTATTTACCGCTGGACTGGCCACACGTGCCGGCGTGGACGTCGGACTGGCTACTCTGTCCGCGCCAAACGATGGACACCGTATAGGTTCCGGTCCCGCCTCCGGCCGGACCGGTGATGCACGCGGTGGGTTCGGAAAGGCCTCCGGTGCTGACCGTTCCCGCCAGCTCTTCCGCGCCGTCCAGCGATTGCTCCCATAGCCACAGGTCTCGGGCGGCAAGCAGCTGGTGCGTGCACGGCGTTGAGTCGGTACAGTCCGCCGGCTCCGTTGTCAGGCTTCCCCCGCCGACGGTGCCGAGATAGTCATTCAGGGCCGCGCCGTTGTTCCTCATTTTTTCGATGACCTCGTGGGCCAATGTACTTGCCGTTGAGCGTTGGATGCCCTGGAAGTTGAGATGCTTGGACTGCAGCTGCAGAAAAGCGATGCCCAGCAGCCCCACCGAAAGTACGATCACCGCGATGAGGGCCTCCAGCATGCTGGTTCCTGATTGTTT
>CAMYOI010000727.1:0-1137 GCA_947259955.1 uncultured Gammaproteobacteria bacterium | reverse complement strand
CTTTGGCCTTGCCACGGTCGTCACATATGGCATAAACCGGCGCGCCTGTCTCATTCAGACTGCCGTCGCCAAAGAATGTGAGCCAGCGGTTCCCGTCGCCATCTGACAGGATGGCGACACCGGTTGGGCTGGGATTACCGATCATTATCGGGTCGCCGTCGGTGGCTCGGTTGTAATCGGCTCCGCCGCCGGTTCCCGTGTAACCCGGCTTGGCATACACGATCCAGCCGGGGGTCCAGTCTCGATCCTGATTGGCATCCCCGTTGGGCTCGTTTGCCGCGCATGCCAGCGTAGTAAGACCGGCGTTGGGATCCCCGGTTCGGCACATCATGACGGTATCGCCCCTTTTGAGCGCTTCGGTGCGGGCCACATTGATGGCGGTGATGAAATCTTCCGTCGCGGAGCGTATCCGTACGTCGCGGATGAATTGACCGAAATCCGGGGCCGCGATGGTCAGCAGGATTGCGGACACCGCAATGGTGACCATCAGCTCGACCATGGTGAACCCGCGCGAGCGCGCCACAAATGGGCTGTTCTGCACCGTCTTCGGAAACGCTATCGATTCATGCTGATACATTGCTTGAACGCCTGAACCCTGATTGGATTAAAAATGTCTTTAATTAAACGGTAGTCAAAAATAGATAAACGGCATCTTTTCTCTGGTATTATATGATAAACGGTATATTTATGTTGACTGACGGTACCATTATGACGTATCTGGGCATATAAAGGATGCAGGGTTTACCTCACGATCTGGGCGACGACAGGTCCGGCCCCTCAACGAACGGGAACCGTTAGGATTCCTGGGCGGTGTAGATCTCGCCGGCACGAGACGGCTGAAAATTACGCTGAATTCGCTCCACCGCGGGCATTTCTTGAGGAGGTGGCAATCCGCTTTTCGGCACCGTCAATGAAACGCCTTTGAGCCCCCACGGTTCCAATTCCTTCGCTATCTGATGATAATGTCCGTGAGCTTTTACTCCTTCAATCCTTGAGTCTGTCTCAGGCCTGCAGAATCCGATGCAAAGATTTAGCAAAGTTCGATCCTCTCGTGTCAACCAAACGGTGCCGACCGTTTCCTCCAATAGGGATGGCGATCACGAGGAGCTGCCAGGGATAGGGGCGACGCTGCAGGCC
>CAMYOI010000726.1 GCA_947259955.1 uncultured Gammaproteobacteria bacterium | reverse complement strand
CCCGCGCGGACTCGCCCGCTTTGGTCGACTTTCCCTCGCCGCTTCCAGGGTAAACGTCCTTCCCGATGAACTTCCCCTCAGAGTTGTAATGGAGATGGGTGACCTTGGTCACGTTGCCGTTCCGGTCCTTCGTATTGATGACCTTGGTGGTTCCCTTTGAGTTTTTGATCCATCCGGCCTCCTCATCATGAGTGCGACCGCCAAACAGCGGGTTAAATGGATCACACCGGCTTTGCTTACCGCCTGGGCGATACTGCTGCCGGCAGGCATCAAACCGATCATCGCCCCCACGTTCACGATTCGCCCAACACCTGATTTCCGCAGGTAAGGAGCGGCCGCACGGGCCACAAGAAACGGTCCACGCAGGTTCGTATTGAACAGCCGATTCCAGATTTCGGGGGTCAACGCTTCAAGATCTAGAAATGGCACCGGGATGTTTGTGGCGGCGGGCAGACAATCGATTTGCGCCAGCTGGCGCTGAATGGTGTCAACCTGCATGGCAAACTGCTGGATATCGAGGGCGCAACGGCTCGCTTCGCCGACGATCTGGGCGACACCCTGGATACTATAGATAGGGTATGTCGCGAGAATTTGGACGAAATCGATGACTACATCGACAAGAACGGCATCGATGCGCCAAAGGATGATCTAGTGCCGGTCGACTGGCAACCCTCTACGCAACCGCAAACATTCGATTTGAAACAGGCTGGAATCGGCACTGTGATCTACGGGACGGGATTTCATTATGATTTCAGTTGGATACAGTTGCCCGCGTTCGATAATCGTGGTTATCCTCACTATGAGCGGGGTGTAACACCAATCCCAGGTCTATATTTCGTCGGACTTCACTGGTTACACACTCAAGGGTCGGGGCTGTTCTATCAAGTGGGGCGAGACGCGGAGTACGTAGTAGATCATCTGTCTTTCAACCGCTAACAACTGTGACTCTGTTCTGAGTCATCCGAATGGCGGCAATGGCGGTATACACCGGACGGTCAAAATCATAGTTGCTGGGCACGCGACAGTTTGGAGTTGGCCGGGTCCCGCCTGACGCTATGCAACAAGATCACCCGCTGACAAGCGAAATCGAGTGACAGCTTATGCGCGGTCAGGAGTCGTCCACTCCAAACGCGTTGCAGTGCAGCAACTCTGGCTGGATCCAAACCAGCCACCGTCGAAACGGGATCATGAGCGTATAAATCAAACTTTCTTATTGAATAGGCCGTTGATGAAGGCGGCGCTCGTCGGGCTGTTGCGGTCTAATTACGACATTTTGGTAGGTGGCTAACCTCAGAATTTCTTGGACTCACAGTGTTGGCGCGAAGGTTACACGCTCTTATCGCGCACAATTCGTGCGGAACTGCGATGAGTTGGTGTGTCCGTTAATGGCCGTTCAGAGCCGGTTTATTTAGAAAAACTTACCCCGAGACAAGCGATAATTCATCGGGCAGCTTTTTAGTTGGGAGCGGCCATTAACTTTGATCTTGCTGCTCTGCAGCAGCCATGCTCACAATCGACCTGTTGCAGACGAATTAGGAACTACGTCAATTCGACCAGAGTGTGCCCGGGCACCCCAGAACAAAATTACCGCTTTGGGCCCTCCAACTACCGAAACCGGGTCGCCATACCTATCCGGCTAACGCACTTCAAGACCTGCCAGGAAGCCGGCTGTTTCGTGTGCGTTAACCACTGCATTGCATATCAGGTCATCGAAGTGGCGGATCAGGATTCCGACATGCTCCCGGGTATTGAAGGCGAAAAACATCTGTCCCAGGTACAGAACGGCGCGCCGGTTCCCGAATATCGTGTAAGGGGCGGAGAACCGTTTGAGCCCGTCGAACAGATACAGACGGACACTTGGATACAGTTCCTCGACCACCGACAGGATCTGCCGCCGCTGGGACTCCCGTGCCCTGCGCGTGAGTCCACTCCAGAGCGAATGGCCGTTGCAAAGGTCTTCGAGCGCATGCAGCGACATCGTTATCTCCATATCGTTCTCCGGAACCCGACTGAAATCAAGCTGCTGGCGCGCCTTCTCGATGGCGCGGTCGATCGGGCGCTCTATCATCTTGCAGTACTCGTATTCCAGAAGTTCCTCGGTCTTGAAGATATCGGGGATATTTGCCGGCACATAACGGATTTTGAGACCTGCCGCCTCTTCATACCAGCGTGCCAGATTGTCGTCGGCGGGGCTGGGTATCCTCTCGGGCCTGATCTTTCGGATGCGACTTCCAGGGATTGACGAAGTATCTCGGCACCCAGCCGGCTGTCTGAGGTCAATCCTAGCAGCCAGTCGCTGGATACCCCCAGCACGCGGGCTAGGGAGGCGACGGTATCGGCGCGCGGCATGCGCAGGTTTTGTGCCGACAAGAGCTGCGACAGGGTTGAGCGGTCAACGCCTGCCTTTCGTGACAGCGCCGACTGGTTCAGGCCACGAGACGTCATCGATTCGAGCATTCTTTGCCGGAAAACTGCAACAATTTCTCGCTTTTTCATGGCCTGGGTTGATGATCGAATTGTTTACTAAACACAACAACTCGAGATTTTACACACGTTTTTTGCGTTTGTGCTTATAAGAAAAACGTCGCCAAACCGCTCATTCGAAACTAGATTTGCCCCACAAACCACAACGTTTCTCCCGCGAGGCAAAATGAGAACCGATTCATCAGAAAAGAAATCTCGCTATTTTCACCGCGACCAGCTGGTCGGCTTCTTTCAGGGCCAGTGGCTCACCTGGATGTTAATAGCCGCCTGTTATGGAACCTGGGTTGCGTTGACCCTCTTCTGGCGCGACATCCCCACGGCGGTTCTGGTGATCGCTGGGTGTTATTGTCTGGCGCTGTTCAGTTCGTTGCAGCACGAGGCCGTTCACGGCCATCCGACCCGCCGCCGAAACCTGAACCTGGCCCTTGTCCGGGCGCCGCTCACCATCTGGCTCCCGGTCGAACTTTACGAGCACTCGCACAAGGCCCATCACCTGAGCGAACTCACACATCCCGACGACGACCCGGAATCCTGGTACGTATCGCAAACACGATGGCAGTTCATGGGTCCGGTTGCGCAGACCCTGTCCCAGTTCAACAACACCTTTACCGGCCGCATGCTGATCGGGCCGTGGCTCGCCGTGTGGCAGTGCTGGGGCAGCGAGATCCGCGCCATACGCAGCGGCGACCGACGAAATCTGCCGATATGGATCGCACATTTCGCCGGCGTGGCGCTGGTGATCGCCTGGGTAACACTGGTCGCCGGCATGCCGGTCTATTTCTATCTACTGCTATTCGTCTGGCCCGGCATCAGCCTGGCGCTGGTCCGCTCGTTTGTCGAGCATCGATTCAACGAAAACCCAGAACATCGCACAGTCATCGTTAAAGGCTGCCCCTTCACCCGCCTGCTTTTTCTGAACAATAACTACCACTGGGTCCATCACCGCTATCCGCAGATGCCGTGGTATCGCATACCGGCCTGTTACCGCGAGCACAAGCAGGACATTCACCGCGCCAACGGCGGCTACACCTATCCGGGCTACTGGACGATCGCTTGGCGTTATCTGCTTCGGCCGTGGGGTGCGCCGGTTTATCCGGGGGGCGCGACGCTGCATGTGGGTAGCTGATCGGCCGCAGGATGTTACCTTGTAGCGCTTGTCCAATACGATGATGATCGCAAGCTTGCCGATGTACAATTTCCCCGAGGGGCGATACGCCCGGTTGCCACGCAGGTCACTACGCCAGCATCGTTGTAGTTTCTGAAAACAGTCTCTACTAGTACGAACTGCCAGTGATGTAGCTCTCCTCTGTCTGCTAGTGGCCGGGTCCCGACTCACGGGGTGCAGCGATATCTCCCCTTCCGAGGCCTGTTTGATCTGGCCGCTATAGCGCGGACAGCCGCCAGTCGAGCTCAGGCAATATCAGTACTGGCCTGATTGACTGGACCTGACACATTCTTGCCGGTCGCAACCAGAGCACGCTGCCCCTGCAATTTGCCCATTTCAGCCATCCTTGAATCCTCCTATTCGGCTGCTGATAGCTGCATTGATCAGGCCCTGAATTACCAGCCGTGGCAGAATACATTGGATTTCACACTGGTGTTTTGTGTAGGAGACAAAAATTGAGCAGGTTAATAACCGTTGCCGCAACTCAAATGGCTTGTGATTGGGATATTAAAGGAAACGTGAATCGGGCCGAGAAACTAATCCATCAGGCAGCATCAAATGGTGCACAGATAATGTTGATACAGGAGCTGTTTGAAACTCCTTATTTCTGTATAGAACAAGATCCAAAGCACTATA
>CAMYOI010000725.1 GCA_947259955.1 uncultured Gammaproteobacteria bacterium | reverse complement strand
TTTATTCCATTGTTGAACAAGGCGGGCGGAGCCGGATTCCAAGTAACCGCCTATACCCAGACCTGGTCGGACGTGGAGGCGCGGGTCGGCAGCCGGGCCAAGGCCGGGCAGGTGGCGGGTAACTTCAATACCCTGGTCATGCTC
Organism: uncultured Gammaproteobacteria bacterium; assembly: GCA_947259955.1. Lineage (GTDB taxonomy): Bacteria > Pseudomonadota > Gammaproteobacteria > Arenicellales > JAANXG01 > JAHEKE01. The sequence goes on along the minus strand of CAMYOI010000725.1, from coordinate 2,081 downwards.
CGGGTCAAGGAGCTGGCCACCGCCGAAATGCTCACCGAGCAGCTGCCGAGGGTTGAGGTGTTTACCCTGATGAGTGTCTCTGGCGTGGATGATTCGTCCGATCCCGGATCGGGGATCGACTTCAAGTCCCGCAATGAGGACCGGATCAGTGTCTCGGAGGTGCCGATGCTCACCCCGGCGGAACTGATCGCCCTGCCCAAGGGCCAGGCCTTTGCGCTCCTGGAGGGCGGACAGCTGTGGAAGATCCGCATGCCACTACCGGCAGCGGATTCAGACATGCCGGGAACACTCACTGAGATCGCCAACGAGATGGAACGTACCTACATTACCAACGATCACTGGTATCGGATCCAGGACTCCTGGTGGATGGCTGTGGAGGATATCGTCGAACCCGCTATCGATGCGAAGGCCCCGGATGGCTGAAGCCCTCACCGATCCACGCCGCAGGGTCGTCCAGCAAGGGCTGATCTCGAAAACCCTGACGGCCGCGGCGAAGGCGGTGCAGTGGGTACTGTTCTCGCTCGTGTTTTCCATCATCATCGAGTGGGCCGGCATGGTGTTCTGGTGGCCGGAGGAGGGCATCGAGCACAGCCGGGCCATGCTTGATAAGGAGATCAGCTATCTCGATACGGATTTCAGACGAAGCGTGGTCACCTCAGATCCGGCACAGTTCGCTAAACGATTTGCCGATAACACGTACCACTATCTGTTCGAGGTGACCCGGTTCGTGGCTTTCATCCGTTGGGTCTCACCGATCCCGGCTTTGAGCGAGCAAGGACTCAGGGTGACCCTGCACAACATGTATCATCCCATTGCCGAATTCGTGATCGCCATGATGCAGGTCACCCAGGTGTTCTCGGTGCGTCTGGCGATCCTCACTCTGGCCATGCCGATCTTCCTGCTGTTCAGCCTGGTGGCATTGGTTGATGGATTGGTGCAACGCGACCTGCGGCGATGGGGCGGAGGCAGGGAGAGTTCTTTCGTCTACCACTACGCTAAAAAGACGGCGCTGCCTTTGGTGGTCATTACATGGGTAGTGTATTTGGCATTGCCTTTCAGCCTGCACCCAACTTTTATTGTCCTGCCGTTCGCCGCGTTGTTCGCGTTGACCGTGGCGGTGACCGCCAGCACCTTTAAGAAATACCTTTGACATTCTGAATAATATACGATGCTGCAAAGGCTTGAATACTGATTTAATCCGGCCGCTTTCGGGTTTACAGCAGCCCGTCGACTGGCACTAAACCATAGACAATATAAGTCTTTGCTAACAGACAGCTACCGACCCTTTGCAGCCCGTCGCGAACCGATCATTCTACGCCCGCAGTGGCCGATTCCACTTCACCGTCTTGCAGATTAGCTGAATCCGCTTTCCGCGTGCCAACTCAAGTGGATGCTAAGCTTGTTGTCCCTTCGGCATTTCCACGGGTAACCACCTGAATAACCCGCCAGACCTTAAAATTCTCGAGATTTGAACTAACCTTTATCTTAATAGTGGGAGGTGGCGAGGTTGAATCTGTTTGCTGGTTTCGCAGGCCGAAGAGATACGGTTATCAAGACAACCTGCGCTGGTTTGACTTCCGTCAGTTAGGTTTATTGGATCGACCGACCGCTCCGTTTATTTGCAAAGTATCCCTCGGGACACACAGAGGAACACGAAATGCATGTTTTTTATTCTACCAGGGCGTTTTTTAGCGCCGTTCTATTTGGTTTATTTTTCACCGTTTGTTCAGCCACTAACTTCGCACAAGCGGAGCCTACCGAGTTAGTAATTTTGAACTGGTCTGATTATATTGATCCCGAACTGGTCGAGAAGTTTGAACAGCAGTTCAATGCCAAGGTCAGGGAGATTTATTTCGAAAGCGATGACCTGCGCGATAACCTGGTGCTGGAAACCGAAGCTAAAGGGTATGACGTTGTCCTCATAAACGGCTCTTCTCTGCATATCTATCGCAAGCAGGGTTGGCTGGCGTCTGTCGACGAAAACCAGATGCCCAACCTTAAGTATCTCGACGATCGATGGCGGGACGCGTTTATCGAGGGGCGTGAGCTTGCGGTGCCTTACTTTTGGGGGACTCTGGGAA
>CAMYOI010000724.1 GCA_947259955.1 uncultured Gammaproteobacteria bacterium | reverse complement strand
GTGAAAAGGTGACCTCCAACACAGGTCAGCCGGTCCAGTTGATTCGCCCGTTGGACTTCCTGGCAGTTACCGAACATGCCGAGTTCAACGGATTAGCGACGGGACTGCGCGAATCGAACCCACTGTTGCTCGCTGATTCTTGGGGTAAGCAAACATATGACCTGTTTAATTCAGGGCCGGAAGGCCGTATGAAAGCTTTCCAGGACATCATCAAGTGGGGCACGATAAAGCTGGAAAACCCATTCGGCGATGATGAACTGTCGCGCTCACTTTGGAATGAGTCTGTCAAGATCGCCGATGAGTATTACCAACCGGGTCGATTCACCTCGCTGATGGGCTTCGAGTGGACCGCGAGCCCGGGCGGAAACAACCTGCATCGTGTCGTCCTCTTCGAGGACGGCGCCGACAAGACCAGTCAGACCGTCCCGTTCTCGCTGTTTGACGGCGGTGACCCGCAGGATTTGTGGGCGTATATGGCCACCTACGAAGACAAGACTGGCGGCAGGGTCTTTGCGGTTCCCCACAATGGCAATCTCAGTAACGGTTTGATGTTCTCGGGTAAAACCTACACCGGAGAGCCTATGGACCGGGCCTATGCGGAGAAACGGGCACGCTGGGAGCCTTTGCATGAGATGACCCAGATCAAAGGCGATGAAGAAACGCATCCATTGTTGTCTCCGGAAGATGAGTTTGCCGATTTTGAAAGCTGGGATGTCAGTAACATCTCTGGATCAGCCCCCAAGGAGGAATGGATGCTGCAGCATGAGTACGCACGCCCTGCACTCAAACTGGGCCTCAAGCTTGGCAAGGAACTTGGGGTGAATCCCTACAAGTTCGGATTAATCGGGGCTATCGATGCCCATACCGCCCTCGCAACCTCCCGGGAAGAGAACTACTTCGGCAAGTATGCGCATACCGAGCCCTCCCCGGTTCGAGCCGGACGAAGTACGGCGACCCGACTTTGTCGCGCAAGGCTATCGACGTGGCGTGCCCATGGGCGGTGACTTAATGGATGCACCCAGTGGTAGTGCACCCCGCTTCATGATGCGGGCACCGCGCGATCCGGATGGGGCCAATCTAGATCGTGTGCAGGTCATCAAGGGTTGGCTGGATGACCAGGGTGACACGCATGAGCGCATCTATGATGTTGCGGTTTCCGACGGTCGCAAGATTGGTGATGATGGCAGAGCGAAGGACCCGGTTGGCAACACCGTTGATATCCCCACCGCAACCTACACCAATACGATCGGGGATGCCGTGATGAGTGCCTACTGGCAGGACCCTGAGTTTGATCCGAAGGTGCCCGCGTTCTATTACGTGCGTGTCATTGAGATTCCAACCCCGCGTTGGACCACATACGACGCCGCGTTCTTTGCTATCAAACTCCCAGACAACGTGCCGCCAACAATCCAGGACCGAGCCTACACGTCACCCATCTGGTATACACCCTAGGACAAAGAAAACCGTAGAAAGGGGTGCTTCTCGCACCCCCTATAATATGGGCGCGAATGTCTCAAAAGGGTCGGGTACGGCCTGTTAGCCGTGGCTAATACTTCCTGTGCTCCACTGACGGTTGTCCACGCAATAGCGGACCAAGCGATTTGGCCGTAGGCATGTGGATTCCGCCGCTCTCCGTGAGGCGGGACCCGGCCAGGTCCGGCCGTTCAGCGTGAGAAGCTCGACCGGCAGCTTCATGCGCATTGCGGACATTCCCCGGCAGAGACGCCGGGGTGTCAGATCGCGTTGTATTGACCGAGCTCGGTACGGCAGCAAACAACACAGACCAGTCATTCCCTGGCTTGCGAAGATTCAAATCTGCAATCGAAAATCAACCCATCGGCTACATGCCAGATATAGGGCTTAGGGCCTATGGTTTAGAGTTAACAATAGCTGTACTCTTCTAAGGTTCTTTTATGGAGGGTTCGATGAAAAAGCGCATGGGTAAAGCGATTCTCCTATACGCCTACTAATCGGCGCCGGCCATGGTGATGCGCACCATCGGAGCAGGTTCCAAATATCCGGTCTCCTTTCGTGACAAAGACGGCGGCCTCCTCAATGGCAGCAACCAATACAAGCTGCACTTACCAGCTGGCATTCCTGCCAAGGCTTTCTGGGCGGTCACGCTCTACAACGTCACCGACGGAACCATGCCGGAAACCCCTCAATTGATGCCATCAACGAACGGTTACGAGAAGGTCACCAAGAACTCTGACGGTTCGATTGATCTCTACTTTGGCCCAACGCAGCCTAAGGGTGTGGCCGATAAAAACTGGATCCAGACGGTTAAAGGCCGGGACTTCATGGCGGTCATCCGCCTGTACGGAGCCGCCCTTGCGTTCTTCGACCAGATGTGGAAACTTGATGATGTTGTGAAGATTAAATGAAACAGAGAGGAAAAAATATGAAGAAAACACTGAATACACTCTTCGCCATCGTGTGTGCTGCCGTCATGTTGACGGGCGCACAAGCGCAGGGGCAAGCGGACAAGACAACTGTAACCGCCGAAAACTTTCCACGGGTTGAGTCCGACCTTGCGATCAAGAAGCTCTATGACAAAGTTGGCCTCAGTACCTTTGATCATAATCGACTTCCGACCCCGGTGGACAAGCAGCCCGTAATTCGGATGAACCGTGACACGCTCTATTCACGCGCTGTCCTGGATCTGAGTAAACCGGCCAAGATTACGATGCCGGATTCAGGTGATCGCTATATGGGTCTGCAATTTATCAGTCAGGGCCATTACACAAAGGTGTTCACGAAGCCCGGGACCTATGAAGTGACCCAGAATGATGTCGGCACACGATATGTCTATGTAATTGTGCGCATTTTCCAGGACGCAACAAGCGATGAAGACATCAAGGTCGCGAACGCCCTTCAGGACAAGATCGTGATAGAAGGTGGCGGTAAGGGGCCACTGGAAGTGCCAAACTGGGATCTGGATACAGCAGCCAAGTTCCGCAGTGCTCTTCTCGTGCTGGCAAGCACAACCGCTGACACCTCGCGGTTCTTTGGAACGCCTGAGCAGACCACACCGATTCGTCAACTTTTGGGGTCGGCAATGGGCTGGGGAGGTATGCCGAGGGCCAACGCTGTTTAAAACAATGTGACCGCGCCAAACAACGATGGAAAAACACCATATAAGGTTACGGTCAAGGACGTCCCGG
>CAMYOI010000723.1 GCA_947259955.1 uncultured Gammaproteobacteria bacterium | reverse complement strand
CCATTATTGCTACTTCCACCAGTGCTGGTGATGGTGTTCGCATACAGAAAAATTCCGGCGATTCCGGGAATCACAGTCGGTTTATTGTCTGCGGCGATCTTAGGGATATTACTACAGGGTAATAACTACGAAACGCTTGTGAATGCCGCCTATAGCGGCTATGCCAGCAACACAGGGATAGAGGAAGTCGACAGCCTGCTCACCAAAGGCGGTTTCACCTCGATGCTGTACGCCATCTCGATCGTAATATGCGCCATGATGTTCGGCGGCATCATGGAGCATACCAATCAGCTAAAGGTCATCGTGGAGAAGATTCTGGAGAGAGCGAAATCAACCGGCTCGCTGATCACGTCAACGGTGTTGACGGCGTTGGGCGCGAACGTGGTTCTATGTGACCAGTACATGGCGATCGTGATGTCGGGTCGGATGTATGCCCAGGCATACCGAGATCGCGGACTGCATCCGAAAAACCTGTCACGCGCAGTCGAAGACAGCGCCACGGTGACGGCTAATCTGGTGCCATGGAACTCGGGTGGTGTCTACCAGGCGGCGACCCTGGGTGTCGCGACCATCGCGTATTTGCCGTTTGCCTTTTTCTGCTGGTTGTCGCCAGTCGTGACCCTGATATTCGGCTGGTTTGGGTGGACCATCGACCCGATCGACCCAGAGGAGGAAGCGAAGCTTTCTCAAGAACAGGAAAGCGTCAGCAGCTCCTAGCAAGCATCACCGCAATACAACTTTGAGGAGAGGTGCTATGAATCAGAAACTGTATGGTGGCGTCCTTGCTCTGGTACTGAGCTTCCTTGTGTCGTTCCCAGCGACCGCGGTCGACCTCGAACTGGCTGAAGATTCCACCCTTAACGGTGTCTTGGAACGAGGCAAACTTCGCGTCGGATTCGAAGTTGGCTACTTGCCGTTTGAGATGATCGACAAGCGCGGTGGGTTACGCCAGCGGTTCTTACGTCCGGGTGATGAACGACGGGGCAGCCAACACGCGAGTTTTATCGGCTTTGATATCGATATTGCGCGAGAAATGGCCAAAGCTTTGGGGGTCGATTTTGCCCCGGTCAACACTCGCTGGACCAGTATCATGCCGGCGCTCAATCTGGGCCGCTTCGATATCATCATCAGTGGCATGTCGATCACTGAGGAGCGCAAAGGTAAGGTAGATTTTTCCGACCCCTATATGACAATTGGGCAAACAGTACTGCTAAATAAAAAACACGAAGGGGTAATCAGCTCCTATGAGCAATTAAACGACCCGCAATACACGGTGACATCAAAGCCGGGGACCACGGGCGAGGAAGCGGTGCAGAAACTGCTGCCGAAAGCAACATACCAACCATTCGATACCGAGTTGCAAGCGGCGACGGAAGTTCTAGAAGGTCGGGCCGATGCGTTTATCTACGACTTACCGTACAACGTCACATTCTATGCCATGCAGGGATCTGAGAACCTGGGGCTGCTCGACGACCCCTTTACCACCGAATCGCTTGCTTGGGCGATCCGCAAGAACGACCCAGATTTTCTAAAATGGTTGAACGGATTTTTGATGGAGATTAAAGAAGATGGTCGTTACGAGAAGATCTACAACAAATGGTTCAAAAGCAATGAGTGGTTCAAGTACATCAAATAGCTTTGCGTACTAACTTACGGCCGATTAATTTGGAGTACTCACTATGGTTGAAGAATCTACAGATGCGGTGGAGGAGAAACTCGACGAACCATTCTCCGAATCACCCACACGCCGAGAAACATGGTTTCGACTCCTATTTTTGCTTCTTTTTGTTGTTATCTATGGCGTCGCAGAGGTTGTATTGGGAGCAATCGTTATTATTCAATTTGGTTTCAAACTGATTACCCACGAAACCAACCAGAAGTTGTTGGATTTCACTACCGGATTGAATAAATATTTCTATGAGATTCTCCAGTTCATGACATTTAATTCTAGCGAAAAACCGTTCCCATTTTCGGACTGGCCTGGTTCAGTAAATAAATCTGAATAACTCTCTTTATTAACAACGGGCAAGGAAAAGGGTTTCGTTCACTCTAACGCGATTGTGGACTAATGGGTCAGGTCTTGAATCTTGAAATGTCCCCTTCGGGCAAGGTCCAGCCGAATAAGCGTCGTTCTTGGGACCGGCGGCTTCACGCCGGTAAGCGGCCGGACAATTGCCTGAATATTCCGGGGATTCTATGCCCGCTGTATACTCGAAGCGGTCATTTCGGAACCCTTT
>CAMYOI010000722.1 GCA_947259955.1 uncultured Gammaproteobacteria bacterium | reverse complement strand
TGAGCGAACAAATGACGGGAGGCATCATCACGTGCGAACTGATCCGCATCATGGCGCACTTAACGCGCGGCGGATCGAATGCGTGGATCGTTCCTTGCTACACGCTGCTGATTCACTTCGACGGATTCGAAACGGCGATTGAAGAACCGACGGAGGAATCAGAACCCACGATCGCCGAATCGGTAAAGTTGCTATCCGGGAAAAGCCCGTCTGCGGGAAGCGGCCCTACGGAGACAATTGTGTCAGTTCTCGCTGTTCATACACCGTGCAGGCAGCAAGGACGAAACCTGGTGCCCACTTGAGGAACCGTTGATATGCTTTCAGTGCTGTTATGAAATACGCGGCGAGGAATGTCGGTTCTGGCGTGACCGACAAGGTCACTCGAATTCGACGCCAACAAACATTAAGACGCGGCTGAGTCGCCTGGTGACGCTTCTTGGTTAGAAATCCCCTGCCCCGCTTTATCCGATTCGATAGGTCCACGCCACCGGCGGCGGATCACGATGAATCGGGCAACATCATTGTTCCTTTTCTGCACGGCGCCGACTTAATGGCTGATCGGAATCGACAAGTCTTCATATCGAGAATCGCTTCATTAGTGAGTGTGCCTCAGCAGCACTTTAGCCAGCTCTATATTGCCACGTTGAATGCCTTCGCCGAGTTCGTGCAGCAGCTCCCGGCCAGTGAAGCACACCATCATGCCGGTCTGGGCGGGTTGCTCAATCATTCCCTCGAGGTCGCAGAGAAAGCACTGGCATTGCGGCGCGGTTTTCTTCTCCCGCCCGACTCAGACCCGAGTGTGATGTCCCGCCAAGCAGATCTCTGGAGTTATGCGGTCTTCTCAGCTGCGTTATGCCATGACATCGGCAAAGCCGTCGTCGACCAGACCGTGCATTGCTTTGACGCACGACGAAGGTCCATCGGCGTGTGGAACCCCTGGCGCGGTGCAATGACGGACGCAGCCTACTATCGAATGACGTTCGTGCGTAATCGCCAATACAGCCGACACCAGCTGGTGGGTCCCTTTGTGGCCAGGGTCATCATTCCAGACGCCGCGATTGATTGGCTTGGGTCGGAGCGCGACGTCACCAGCGCTTGGATCGCATGCTTGTCCGGAACAGCGGAGTTTGCCGGTCCGCTGGCGACGATCGTGGCGCAAGCCGACTCGCTCTCGGCCAACGAAAACCTGGGGGCTCGTGGAACACGATTACCGTCGGCAACCCAAGTGCCGTTGCACGAAAAACTCCTGATGGCGTTGCGCGCGTTGTTGGACAACGGACAGCTCACATTGAACCGGCCTGGTGCGGTTGGTTTTGTTACCGACACTGACCTTTGGTTGGTATCAAAACGATGCCTCGATCTTGTGCGCGTCTATCTGGTCGACCAAGGCCACGGCGGAGTCCCATCAAAGAATGATCGTTTGATGGATGAGCTGCAGCAATTTGGTATATGCGTACCGAACGGCGAACGCGCCATTTGGCGCGCTCGTATCAAGCTCCCTGATTTCGATCACGAATTGACGCTGCTACGAGTTCCAGTGGCGACATTGTGGCCGGATCCTGCTGGCCGCCCTGCCCCTTTGGATGGCACGGTCGAGGTGAGTAACACCGATACCACCAGGAAGCCCACCGCGGCCGCACCCTCAACATCGGGATTCATGATCTGGCTGCGCGAGGGGTTGCAGGCGGGGACATTCGAGATCAACACCCCAGATGCCTTTCTGCACGTTGTCCCCGAGGGGTTACTGATGGTGTCGCCGCGCGTGTTCAAGAAGTACATCGGTGTCGATGGTAATTGGCATCACATTCAGAATCGATTCTTTCGGGGTCGGTTTCATCGTCGCAATACGGACCGCACCAACATCATCCGCTACAAGGTCGAGGGCAAGCGACGGTCGAGTGTTATAAAGGGCGTCCTCATCCCAGACCCGCAGCGCACCTTGGGCGCTGATCTGCCCGACCCGAACAAACACCTGGCGCTTCAAACCACGCTCTGACGTCCCCGGCCGGCGCCTGTCCCTACGTCACATCGGCCGACCGAAGCGCTTAGCCCCGCTTGTCGCCCTCATCTTTGCAACTCATCAGCGTGTGAGGGAATATATGCGCCTAGCGTCAAACATGGTGTATTCTGCCAGAAGAAATCGCTCAAAATTAGCGGATTCTCGCGGCGATCGCAGGGCTGAGCTGCTCCCTCCAACGCGCGCGGGCCATGGTCTACCTCAACAACAAGCGGCGACGGATGCCGGGGCTATTATGGGGAGCGCCTCAATCGACGTTCTACTGGCTCATCCAAACCCTGTCACGCGCGAGTTTCTCGTCGCGCACCTGGTCGAGGATGAATTCGCGCGGGTGGTTGCGGTCGAGTCTGGCCGTGAGGCACTGGGCCGTCTGCAACGCGTGGCATTCCACGCGCTGGTGACGGCCGTACGCCTGGAAGATGTCGACTGCTGGCGACTGGCTCGCATGATTCGCTCCGGGCGATTCTGTGCGTCGTCGTTACCAATTCTGGCCATCGTTGATCAGTCTATCGGACAATCCCTATCGGTGCTTGCGACCGAGCACAATGTTGCGCTGGTGCATGTCAGCGAGGTTGCGAGTCTCCGGGATCAATTGGCTGTCCGTGTTCACGGTCAGGCACGCCCGACCGTTCTCATTATCGAAGATGACAAGAACGCCGCTCGCGCCGCTGAACTCGCGCTTGGCAAGAATTTCGCTCTCGAAGTTCAACACGATGGGCAGCAAGGCCTTCAGGCTTGGATGGCCCGGAAACATGACATTGTCTTGTTGGACGTGATGCTTCCGAACCTATCCGGGCCTGAAATACTCCAAGCAATTATAGCAGCAGATCCTCGTCAGCCCGTGGTCATCATTACCGCATACGCCACGCCAGACCGCCATCAAGATCTAATGATCGCGGGCGCCATCGATTTCGTTGAGAAGCCTTTTAATGTCAATGCGCTGTACCAAGTGTGTGAGGCCGCGCTGCTGCGCTCGGGGCTGATGGCGTCAGCGTCAGAGGCGGAGCAAACATCGCTGATCATGGATGAGATGACGAGCCGCGTCCGAGTCGCCGACGAAAACCTCAGTACCGGCCGCACCGCGGCAGCCTCGTTTCATCTCAAAAACGCCCTCGCCGCCTCGCGGCGCCCAGAGCTTTCAGAAGAGCAGTGGTCACAACTGATGAGCGAGTTCCCCGATCGGTAGCTGAGCAGACCGTTACATCACGGTGCGTTGAGCACGATACGTTTGACGTCATCGCCGGACACAGTATCAAGCGGCGCTCTCTCGTTATCCTGACTGAACCAATACATTATGCACCGCCATACGGCATACCGGGAGTCGTTCGAACAATAAGTTCCGCTTGGCCGGAGACCGCGCGCCCCCACGGCCGCGTGACGCCTATTTTCCCTTTCGGAGTGCGAGATTTTGTACCGATAGACATCTCCATGATGGAGATGGTCTCGATCGTGGCAATGATTCCTAAACGCCTATCAGATCAAGTCCGTGCCAGGCCATTTCGTGGTACCGCAAACACAGCTCATCTTACGCCCGCGTGACGGCTCTCAAATGACACGCATTAGTATTAGTCGGCGTAAACCCTGAATGCGCTTCGACTCGGCCTGCCTCTCAACTCAGGCGCTCCCGTGGGGCGGCTACACCCGCCGCCCTGACCGTCATGCTTCGCTGAATCAGGGATAAAGCCACTCTACCGGATAGGAAGTGGGATCACGATGGTGGCGCGCGTGCCCTGCCCTGTTTTGATCTCAAGCTTGATCTCGCCGCCTAGACGCTCACAAAACCGCAGGGTAATCGCAAGTCCCAGACCGGACCCACGATAAGCCGGGCGTCGCTCATATCGACTTGGCGAAAAGCTTCAAACACGTGGCGCTGCTC
>CAMYOI010000721.1 GCA_947259955.1 uncultured Gammaproteobacteria bacterium | reverse complement strand
ATCCGCCACCCTAAGACCATATTCGGAATCCGTTTCATCGGGCCCGCGGTCGCGGTAGCTGTAACAGGGAGCAATATGGTGGGTCTGTATCAGCACGGGCTTGAACTGCCGGCGCCGCCATTCGTTTCCGCCCACGGCGAGGGCGCCCAGGGTGTTGCCGTGATAGCTCTGCCGTCGCGCTATGAAATGCCTGCGCTGATCTTCACCGCGCTCCAGATAATACTGCCTTGCGAGCTTGAGTGCCGCCTCCATCGCCTCCGACCCTCCCGATACGAAGTACACGCGGTCCATACCCGGTCCCCGTTCCACCAGAAAGTCGGCGAGTTCCTCCGCCGGTTCGCTGCTGAAAAAAGACGTGTGCGCAAACGGAATCCGATCGAGCTGGGCCTTGATCGCATCGATGACCGCGGCATTATCGTGGCCGAGGCACGACACCGCGGCGCCGCCAGACGCATCCAGGTACTTCCTGCCCGTGCTGTCGATGATATAGGGGCCAACACCGGAAACTGCCATCGGCAAGGCGTGTCCCGGGGAGCGGTGAAATACATGATTCATGGCGTCGATACTCGGGTATGCAATTTCGTAAATCCGCCTGAAACTTCGTCTGCACGGTCCCCAAGAACACGTTTCCCGATTCCCAGGTCAGATATGGATATGGCCAGAAAATAAGCATAGACTGGGTTGATAGCAACCACCAATGCCCCGTTTCCCAGATACAGAGGTTAGCATGGACTCAAAACAACATTCCCACTCCGAAAATTCCATAGACCGTAAAGCGGAGAAACTGCGGGAGCGCGTCCTCGAACAGATTCCGGATGACGTCACCGACAAAAGCACGCGCAGATTTGTAAACCAGTATTACGCCGACGTTCCTCCCGAAGATCTTCTCCAAAGGGATCCGGAAACTCTTGCCGGCATCGCACTGGAGCATCTGCGATTCGGACAATCGCGAAAGGTCGGATCGCCGCTGGTGCGGGTGTATTACCCCGAGCAGACCGATCACAAGCCCGACATCCGGCACATAGTACTCGAGATCGTTACCGACGACATGCCGTTTCTCGTTGATTCGGTAAGTATGGAGATCAACAGGCAGGGATTGATCATCGCACTCATCATACACCCGCTGATCAAGGTCAAGCGTGACCAGGACGGCGAATTGCAGAAGATCACCGAAAAACCGGGACCGGACCGCATCGCCGAGTCGTTCCTGAGGATCGAGATCGATAACGAAGTGATGAGCGAAGATCTTGCCTCGATCGAAGCGGGGATACGGCGCGTTCTGCGCGACGTTACGTTCACGGTGAAGGACTGGAAGCAGATCATTAAAAAGACCGCGGAGGTCAGAGAATCGATTGAGCAGGCCTCGATCGCGGTATTACCGCACGAGGTATCGGAAACCCGGGCGTTCCTGGACTGGCTGGTCGACGACCACTTCATCTTCCTGGGCTATCGTGAATACGACCTGCTGGACGAGGACGGGCAGGATGTGCTGCAGATCGTCGCCGGCTCGGGTCTCGGCATCTTGCGCGAGGACACTGAAAGCGGCGTCTCGACTTCATTTTCCGTGCTGCCGCAACACGTCCGCAGCCACGCCAGGGCGAAGAATCTGCTCACCCTGACCAAGGGCAATTCACTGTCCACCGTGCACCGGTCCACGCACATCGACTACGTCGGCATCAAAAAATTCGACAGAAGCAGGGAGGTTACCGGGGAACACCGTTTTCTTGGATTGTATACCTCCAAGGTTTATCTGGACGATCCTTATGAAATCCCAGTGGTGCGAGACAAGCTCCACGAGGTCACCCGAAGATCGGGCCTGCAGGTCGGAAGTCATTCGGAGAAGGCACTTCAGGCCATACTGAGAAACTTCCACCGAAGCGAACTGTTCCAGGTCTCTCCGGACCTGCTGTACGAAATATCCCTGGGCATACTGCACTCACAGGAGCGGCAGCAGACCCGGCTTTTCGTGCGCCCGGATACCTTTGGCAGGTACGTTTCCTGCCTGGTTTTCGTACCAAGGGACCGCTACACCACCGAACTGCGCATGCGTTTGCAGGACATCCTGATGCAGGAGTTCAACGGTACCAGCTCGGATTTCACCATCCAGCTCGGCGCCTCGATCCTGGCAAGAATCAATTTCTGGATCCGCACCGATCCGGCTCACACGACGGATGTGGATGTCGCGGCGGTCGAACGCAAGCTGGTCGAAGCCTGCCGCACCTGGCACGAGAAGCTGTTCAACGCCCT
>CAMYOI010000720.1 GCA_947259955.1 uncultured Gammaproteobacteria bacterium | reverse complement strand
TGACCGCGAACCTGATGGCGCTGCGCTGAATCATCGCGGCGGGGGCGCCGCTCCTACAATTTGATCGCAGCACCAAACAACCCTTGTGGGAGGCGCGCCTCGCGCCGAATCATCGCGTCGAGGGCGCCGCTCCTACAGCGGTTAGCACTTCATCCCCTGCGGCGGCGCCTGCTCTGGCGTCGTGATGACGCGTGTCCGGCGGCACCGGCCTGAACACTCATTTCGCCGCGCAGCTGCGCCTGCGCACCGGTCGAGATTTCACCCAGTTTCTGCACGATGACATCAACTTGAGGAGTCACACCGCGTTCATGCTGCTCAAGCGCTTCACGCATTCGACGGATATGATCCGGGGTCGTTCCGCAGCATCCCCCGATTATCGTGGCGCCCGCATCGTGCACCAGCGTCGCGTACTCCGCCATGAGCTCCGGTGTGCCGGTGTACACGATATGTCCGTCCTTGTACTCCGGGATTCCGCAGTTTGCCTTGGCAACGATTATCGGCCTGATGCCGGTTTGGTCCGCCGCATTCATCATATTGACCACCGCTGCCGCGACCTCCGCGGCGCCGACGCCGCAGTTGGCGCCGCACGCAATCGGCGCGGGAGACAATTCCGCCTGCAGGGCGATGATCTCCGATGGCGTCACCCCCATCATGGTTCGGCCGTTGGTATCGATGCTGAGCGTCACCACGACCGGAAGGCCGGCTTCACCCGCGCCGGCCACGGCCGCGACTACTTCCTCCGTGGAAGACAGGGTTTCGATCCACAACACGTCTACGCCACCTTCCTTCAGCGCCATCGCCTGCTCGGCAAACGCGACCCTGGCCTCTTGTTGTGTGAGCGTACCGGTGGGTTCGAGGATCTCGCCGGTCGGACCCATCGAGCCCGCCACGACCACCGGTCTTCCAGCGCCATCCGACTGTTCCCGCGCAATGCGCGCCGCAGCCCTGTTCAGTTCACCCACGCGATCCTGCGCATTGTGCAGTTTCAGCCGATACGAGCTGCCACCAAAGGTATTGGTAAGAATGATGTCTGACCCGGCTTCGATAAAGCTCTGGTAATGGCGTGCGATACGCTCCGGAAAATCCACATTCCACAGTTCAGGCGCATCCCCCGTCTGCAGACCCATGGCGAACAGGTTGGTGCCGGTGGCGCCATCCGCCAGCAGCCATGACCGCGTATCGAGAAGCGTTTGCAGAAGATCAGACATTGCTCGCTATGATAGCGCGGAATTGTCGCAGCACGAGACAACGGGGTCAGAGGCAATGGCAGGCAATCGTGCCCGACGCCATTACCTTGCTAACCACTTTACACCGCGAATTAGCCCCGCAGGCTGTTGTTATCCGGATCGTAAGGCGACTCGGGGATGATTTTCGCGGTTTTACGTTCGCCCAGGATCTCGATCTCGAGTTCGGTGCCGATGTCGGCATGCGCCGACTGGACGTATCCCAGGGCAAGCGTTTTCTGAACGTAATGGCCGTACACACCCGCGGTCGCACGACCGATCATTTCACCCCCCGGCAGGAACAGCGGTTCGTTGCCCCAGCCATCGGCGTCGGTCGTGTCCGCGACCTCGAGCGTCACGAAACGATTGGCGAGACCCTCCGCCAGTTGCCTCTCCAGCGCCGCCTTGCCGTTGAAATCCGGCTTATTCATCCGCGCGAACCGATCCAGCCCGGCCTCGAGCAGTGAGTACTCCGGGGTGAGATCGGTGCCCCACATGCGATAGCTCTTTTCTATCCGCAGTGATTCCATCGCCCGCATACCGACCTGCCCCAGCCCAAACTCCTCGCCGGCTTCGAGCAGACGGTCGAAAATATGGTGCTGATACTCGATGGGATGGTGCAGCTCCCAACCCAGATCCCCAACGAAATTTACCCGCAGTGCATACACGTCGGGTGCTAGCCCCACCTCGATGGTCCGGGCGGTCAGCCAGGGGAAGTTGTCATTGTCCAGCGGGGTGTCCGTGAGTCTGGACAGTACATCCCGGGACCTTGGACCCGCGACCACCAGGGTCCCACGGCTGGTGGTTATGTTTCGAATATCAACGCTGCCGTCTGCTGGCTTCATCTTGTTCAGGTAGTCGCCGTCGTAGCGTTCCGCGGCGCCTGAACTGACGACGAAATAGCGCTCATCGGCCAGTTTGGTGATGGTGAACTCGCTGCGCACTCCACCCGTGCTGGTCAGAGCATGCCCGGTGGCGCAAACCAGTTGGGGCGCTCCCAGCCATAGCGCTGCCCCCACACCGCCCCCAGTCGATCCAGCTTGTCATAGATGGGACTGGTTTTCGCGGGGCGTGCATCTTCGCGCTCTTCGTCGGGATAGTGGACGGTGAATACATTGCGGTAGGTTTCCTCGTTCTTCTTAACCGTATAGGCCTTGCTGGTATAAGGCCCGAAACGCCTCGGATCCGTGGCAAGCATGTCGATGCCCGGTTCGCCTTCGACGATCCATTCCGCGAGCTGCCAGCCCGCTCCCCCGGCAGCGGTCACGCCGAAACTGTGGCCCTCATTCAACCATACGTTGCGCAGACCCCACGCCGGCCCTATCAGCGGACTGCCATCGGGCGTGTATGAAATTGGTCCGTTCACAATATCCTTGATGCCGACTTTCTCGAAGGATGGCACGCGCTTGATCGCAGCCTCGACATGGGGCATCAAGCGGTCCAGATCTCCGGGAAACAGGTCCTGGCCGAACGTCTCGGGAACACCGTCGGCGAACACCGCGGGGGCGCCGGCCTCGTAGGGGCCCAGGATGTAACCAAGCCGTTCCTCGCGCAGATAATAGGACGCATCGGATTCCCTCAGCACGGCCAGTTCCCTGCCGCCGCCATCGCGATAAGCTTTCAGTTCCTCGCACACGTCCGTAACGATGTACTGGTGCTGCACCGGTACGGCCGGCACTTCGATTCCGAACAGGTGGCCCGTCTGGCGCGCATAGTTGCCCGTAGCGCAAACAACGTGCTCGCACGTGATGTCACCTTTATTGGTTTTGATCAGCCACTCGCCGCCGAATTGGGCCTCCACACCGAGCACTTCCGTTCGCAGATAAATTTCGGCACCGCGGTTGCGGGCCCCTTTGGCCATGGCGTTGGTCACGTCGACGGGGGCGATGTGTCCGTCGTCCGGGTGGTACAGGGCGCCGACCAGGTCGTCCGTTTCGCACAGCGGCCAGAGCTCCTTGACTTCCTGCGGTGTGATTATCTCGAACGGAACGCCAATGGTATTCGCGGTGCCGCAATACTTGTGATACTCGTCCATGCGATCGCGGCTGCAGGCGAGCCGCAGATTGCCGTTGACGTGAAAGCTCACATCCTGGCCGGTCTCCTCTTCCAGGGATTTGTACAAGTCGACAGAGTACTTGTGAAGCTGTCCGACCGTATAGCTCATGTTGAACAGCGGCAATAATCCCGCTGCGTGCCAGGTAGATCCCGCCGTCAGTTCGGTACGCTCCACCAGGACGACGTCGGACCAGCCTTTTTTCGCCAGATGGTACAGCGTGCCCACGCCGACGACCCCGCCTCCAATTACCACTACACGTGCATGCGTTTTCATGGATAGAACCTGCAAGCTCCTGATTTACATATTGACTTTTGATTCACATTATACAGAGTGAACCTCGACGCGGCGCAGTGTAGCCCGCGCTAATGTATCGACAGGTCATTTTTGCGACCGCAGATTATGAATATGCGTCACCTGCCCGTGTATTGCACGAATGGCGCAGGCAAGAAGATGCGGGTCGCTAGGCGGGCAGCAATCCGGGCGACCGCCCTGCACCATGCGATCTGGAATATTCAGGATCATTGGGACAGTTACCAAGATGAACGAAAGCTCAAAAATCGTCAGACGACTCGGCGGCGGCCGCGAGGCGAGGCGCCGCTCTCGCACGCAGTCCGGTTCGGCCGCTACCGAGCCTTACATCAAGCGCAAGGTCCCGGTTTACGAGGTGCTGGATGAGGAAGGCCTGTCCATCATAGAGGCGAACGCGGAGACTATCCTCGAAGAAATAGGCATCGAATTCAGGGATGACGCGGATGCCCTGGCTCTATGGAAAGATGCCGGTGCCGAGATAGACGGTGAGCGCGTCAGGTTTCCGCGGGGCATGTGTCGATCCATCATACAGGCATCCGCGCCCAGCCGGTTTACCCAGCACGCACGAAATCCGCAGCGAAGCGTCGTCATCGGTGGAGACAATACCGTACTGGTCCCG
>CAMYOI010000719.1 GCA_947259955.1 uncultured Gammaproteobacteria bacterium | reverse complement strand
CATTGCCCGCGGCGATGCGCAAGCCCAGCGCGTTGCCGCTGATGCTTGTGCCGTTGATGAAACGGGCACTGGTGAACACCGAGGCGACAGTGGTCAGCTCGTTGACGACCACCTTGTCCGGCGGCTCTGTGCCGAGTACCGACATCAGCGCCAGCGCGTCACGGGCGCCGCCACGTGTGGTCAGGTAGTATACGCCACCCTTCGCTAACAGCGGAAAATCGTGCAGCGTGAACTCACCCTTGTCGCCGGTTGAAACCTCGGCCACGGACTTGGGTGCGTCATTGCCGGCAGTTCGCCACAGGGTCACACTGGCACCGGCCACCGGTTGGTCACCAACCGTTATGATCCCTTCCAGACGCTTGGCGACGGCGGTCTGGCTGAGCGACATGATCGCGAGGAAAAGGGTAACTAACGCAGCTCGAACTTTCATTTGTTCGCTGCCTCCCGGACCACCAGCTCCCAGTGATACGCGACCACATTCATGACAGCGATCATTCGGGCTGAAAAGTTCGGCTTATATCTCATAGTCAGGGTTCCTCAACGGTTGTACGATGCTTTCACTTGCTTCAACGTATTTGCATACTCAGGCTGCCTTGTTCTTTTACCAGTGAACCCGGTAGAGCTTTGATTCACAGGTCCGGCTCATCAGGGCTTCTGCACCCGACCCATGCGCGGCGGCAGCACCGGCCCCGCGACGCCGTAAATCACGACAATGCCGTCCCCGCCGCCAAAAGTCGAAATTGGTCGGGCCGGATCACTCGCGAGTGCGGCTTCCGGATTGTTCCAATTGTTCGCAACCCAGACATTTCCGGCCGGGTCAATGGCCACATCGGTGACCGACTGGATGCTGCCGCTTTCAAACACGTGGATGACATCGCCGGTCTTCGTGCCAGCCGCATGGCCTTCGGTATCATCTCCAGCCATCAGCACAGCGCCGCGCCCATAGAAGTTACCGACCCAGATGTCATCATTCCCGTCCACATTGACGCCCCAGGGCACGTTGATCCCGTCACCGGAATAGCCCTTGGCATCGGGCTGGCTGCCGTCAGGACGAAACATGTTGACCATGCCCGTGCTCTTAAACTCGCCACTTTCGAGGACTTTGAACAGATGCTCACCGGCGAGCCGGAATTGCGTCATGATAGAGGCACCGTCAGGGATCTTCGGCGGCGGGAAGTCGAGTGACTGCATGCTTGTCACCCAGACGTTGCCTTTGGAGTCCAGCGCCAGGGCGCGAACGCTGATACCGACGCGGAAAGACTCGACCTTCGAAGGGTCGTCGGCAGGAAACCGCAAAAGCGTGTCCGATTGCGAGTTGCTGACCCAAACGCGATTCTGACTGTCGATGACGATATCGAATGGCGACTTCAGCCCATCGACGCTGACGAGCTTTCCGTCCTTGACCCGGCCACCCGGAAAATGCAGCAATCGATTGCCCGAGCCCTCGGCAATCCAGACATCGCCGTTCGCGGCGGCACCAAGGCCCATCAGGCCGGCAAGTTCTTCGGTGAATGGGAAATCCTTTTCCGTTCCGATCGGATTCCCATCAAAATCCAGGACGAGGATCTTTCCGTTGAAACTCGTAGCCCAGACCTTGTCGTGCGTCACGAGCGTGCCCCAGCCGACGCCGTCGAGGCCCATACCGGTAAATCCGGTGATGGGCGGGGAAAGCGGCGTACCGTCAGGCGCGAGCTTGGCAACGCCTCCGCCGATGCCGTTGACAACGCCGGATTGCGAGCCGGGCATCCAGTTTTGACCGCTCCAGAGATTGCCTTCTGAATCGAACATCAAACGGCCCGCGGAATACACCCCGCCGCCTGCAAATTTGAGCAAAAGCGCGAAATCATCCGGAACGTAGCTAAGGTATGGCACGAATGGCGCGCTTCGCGGGGACCCGTCCTTTGGTTGGGGATATGCCTTGTCAAACAAGGCGAAGAGCTCCTTGGGAGCAGCCCAAGGTGTCTGCGCTATGCCAGCGACCGCTTCGAGTGTTGTCTTGGGCGTTGCCCCAGAGGTTGGCGTGGCCGCCTTGAAGAAACTGGTACGCCAATCGTCGTCGGCCACGGTGGCGAAGGCAACGATGAGCGAGCCAAGCGTGTTCACTTTCGCGAGTGTAGTATTCTCGGTGCTATTGATCGGGTCCAGAAGGACATCGCCGCACGTGCCCGTCACGGGGTCCACCAGGTTGGGCGCATTGCCCGCGGCGATGCGCAAGCCCAGCGCGTTGCCGCTGATGCCCGCGCCGTCGAT
>CAMYOI010000718.1 GCA_947259955.1 uncultured Gammaproteobacteria bacterium | reverse complement strand
CGGCACGGGCAGTGTCCAGGCTTCTGCGGAAAGCGTCCGGTGTACGCCCGCCACCAAGCTTTGCGAAGAATGCCAGATATGCGTCCTTCCAAACTTCAGTAGCCAAAGCGGACGGCGGACTACCACCCTTGGAACAGCGAGAAAGATAGTATGCACAAACCTGCATTTCATGAGATCGTTTGACACTCATCGATTGGCTCCAACTGATTGCTTGTGTAATTCGTCAATGGTCGTGGGGGGTACGGGGACACAAACGCCCACCGCACTATCGGGTTACCCTTTCACATTTCCGTGCCAAAATCACGCTGTAGCAAAAATGATCGCAGCAAGACGGCACTAACACAATTAACTTGAACGTACATCGGTTTACTGTGCTCACCAACGAACGGCATCAGCATTCAGACAAGGTCGATTTTCCGGTAGTATCAATCGTCTATCATTGCCAGTGCGGCTTTCCGGTCGCCTGGCTTTAGTTTAAGAAACAATGCGCGGGCTTTCTTGATGTCTTGCTCGGAACCATTCTCAGCGGCTTCTCTCAGGGCAACAGTCGTCGAATGATCCGCGCCGCAGATGAACGCCAAGGCCTTGGCCAGGCGCCCCAAAGCTGCACGATCGATCATTGTCTCATCCATTTGCTTCGTCCTCATATCGTGATACCGACTTCATTCGCCCGCTTCTGGAATTGTGACCAGACCCCGGAAGAGTGCCTTTTCTACATTATATCTTCGGTGATGGGGGAAGGCTTATCCAAATAGATAAGGTTGATTTGGCGGGAGGCAATTACATTGTGTTTTTCACGGGGCGGCAGGCAGCTATGCCTCCATCACCATCTCCCTGGTAACCACAACGCTCTCAAGGTAGCTATTGGGCACTTCAACGCGATGTTTTGCCAGGTATGCCTGTGGAGTACAGTTAGACCACCAGATAGTTAAGGCACTGTGGCCTGCTGCCGGTTCAGTGGACATCCAGTTAAGCTAACATCGCATTTTCCTCGAACTCAACAGGGCTGAGATAGCCCAGTGTCGAATGTCTTCGTTTTGGGTTGTAGAAGCGCTCGATGTAATCGAACACGTCTGCTCTGGCATCATCCCTGGATCTGTAAACCTTGCGGTTGACCCGTTCGGTCTTGAGGGACGAGAAGAAGCTTTCCATTGCCGCATTGTCCCAGACATTGCCGGACCGGCTCATCGAGCAGGTGATGCCGTGATCGGCCAACAGCCGCTGGAACTGTTCGCTGGTGTACTGACTGCCCTGATCGGAATGGTGCAGCACAGTGTCAGGTCTGCCCCTGCGCCAGATCGCCATGACAAGCGCGTCAGTGACAAGCTGAGCGGTCATGCCGGAACT
This sequence comes from uncultured Gammaproteobacteria bacterium, assembly GCA_947259955.1. Lineage (GTDB taxonomy): Bacteria > Pseudomonadota > Gammaproteobacteria > Arenicellales > JAANXG01 > JAHEKE01. The sequence continues at coordinate 905 of CAMYOI010000718.1, read as the reverse complement.
CATCGACCAGCCGACGACGCGGCGCGAGAACAGGTCGATGACGGCAGCAACATAGAGCCAGCCTTCAGCGGTCCAGATATAGGTGAAGTCTGCCACCCACTTCCGGTTCGGTGCATGAGCGTCAAAGGCTCGGTCGAGAATGTTCTGCGACACCGATGCAACCAGACGTTCGCCATTGTCCTTTGGCAAGCCGCGCCGGCGAGGTCGTGCACGCAGCCCGTTCTGCCGCATCAGCCGTTCAACGCGGTGAAGACCGCAAGACAGCCCGTCTGCCAGAACATCGTGCCAGACACGGCGTGCGCCGTAGGTGCGATCGCTGCTCCTGAAGCTCGAGACAATCGCTGCGAAGAGCGTCTCATCGTATCGTGACCTGGTGCTCGGACTGCGGTTGAGCCAGGCATGGAAGCCCGAACGCGACACATCCAGCGCATCACACAGCCATGCCACCGGCCAGACGCCCCGGTGCTTCGCGATGAAAGCGAACCTCATATCACTTCCTTCGCGAAGTAGGCCGCGGCCTTTTTTAGGATGTCGCGCTCCGCTTTCAACTTCCTGACTTCACGCCGCAGTCGTTCGATCTCGAGTTGTTCGGGCTTCATCTGGCCGTGGCCGGGAAACGCATACTGCGGATCGGCCGACAACTCCTTGACCCATTTGCGCAGCACATTCTCGTGCAAATCAAGATCACGCGCCGCCTGAGCCACAGTCACCCCCCGTTCCCTGACCAACTTCACGGCCTCAAACTTGAACTCGCGGCTGAACTTTCTTCTTTGCATTGTATCTCTCCGGTTTCAACATAAACACCTTAACTCAGTGTCCGTGAAACCGGCAGCAGGCCATATAGGCTCTAATAAGCTCTAATATCCCACCTTCCCACCCTGTTCCTTTGTTTTCAAGGACTTAGC
>CAMYOI010000717.1 GCA_947259955.1 uncultured Gammaproteobacteria bacterium | reverse complement strand
GACGGAACCGGGCCGATGCGTTCGAACAGCTGGCAATGGCGGCTCCGTAACTGGGTCTGGAAGACGGGGAGTCCCGCGTTCGGCAAGATCGTGACCATGGTGGTTCCGTTCAGGCGGCTGCGATCCTGGATCTACGATACCTATGACCGAATTTCCCAATGGGTGATTACGCGCATTATCCGTGGTTGTAACACCAGCCCGGCCGACCAGATTATCCGCTATCCGGAAACCGCCGGCTTCAGTTCCTACACCTTCAGCATCTGGGCATTTCCGCGCGAGGAGTACTCCCAGACCATCCGCGAATATTTTCAGTTCTGTAAAGAGTACTTTAAGGAAACAGGCTATCGCTGCGACCTGCTGAACGTGGGTTACTTTATCGCGCAGGATACCCAATCGCTGTTCTCATATACTCGCCGCGGGCCGGCGCTGACCCTCGATCCGGTCTCAACAGGTTCAACCGGGTGGGATGAGTTCATCAACGCTTACAACGAGTTCTGCATCCAGCGCAACGGAACGCCACTGTTCAATCAGACCCGGGGGATCACGGCTTCTCAGGCCAAGGCGGCGTTCGGGCCCGAAATAAAGACGTTCCTGGAGTATCGACGTCAGTACGACCCTGACGAGCGGTTTTATACCGATTATTTTCGTAACCGGTTTGAATAACCGCGCTCACTAGACCTGGATAGTTTATTGCTTGCTGCAGACACTTCGGAGGCCCCGTCTGGTCCACAACGTCCGGAAACTGAACACTCCGGTCTTCTAAATACTAAAGTTTCGACGTGCCCGAGTGGCGGAAGTTGGCTGAAAGCGCCAGTACGTTCTAGTAGGAGTCTGTTGTAGACACTCGAATCTTGACAGTCCGTAATCAATCTCTTGACTTTCGGTCGACATCGTTCGTTGGAACGGCACAATTTGGCACGCTGCACAGACAACAACCGGCCGAAAGCTGGCAGTCCGACCGATTTTTCGCCAACGCCTAACTGTTTTCAGGTCGGCTGGAATTGATCGTTAAGCACCTATTGCCAACCAACATTTTTCGCCCACTGTTTCTGCGCCTGCTTGTAAGCTTGAAAATCCCTTGGTGGTTTTCCTCCTTCAGCCTCAACTACTTTTCGATGCTCCCGAAGTGATGTCTGATAGGGAGACAGTCCTACCTCGTCTCGCAGTACATCAACCCTTTCGGGATTTTCAAGTTCACAACTGAGTTCGCCATCGTCGCTCCAATCGAGAACAGTGCCGTAAACTTGAGGCTTGCCCTCGTTGAATCGAATTCTGTCGACAAGCAGCGCAACCTGCTTCATTGGAGCATCACCGGCTGCTGCCGCTTCCTTGAGTAAGTAAAGAAATCTACGTTGTAGCTCAGGAGTACAGATAGCGTGTTGCGCAATTAACCATGCGGTCCTGCAACCTTCTAATCCAACTTTTGAAATGCCGGGCCATCCATGACTTGAAACAATGTCATTCAATGCTTCCGCATTCTCGACATGAATATTCTGCATTTCTTGTTCGTACGCTTCATACAATCGTCCTTCTTCAAGCAGTTTTCCTCTTGCTTCAATGTCTCTTTGCTTAAGCTTCTCAAGTTGCCCAAATAGTTCTTCGTTCATGGATTTTTCTTTATTTTTTGCATACCTGTCCGTCCCGAAAAAGCGTGTTAGTTTATTATATTGAAGTTTTCGCTGCGATGAGCAATCCTTGCTTACATGGCTTCAATGATCCATTTTCTATTCTCACTATTGATTAACCCGCTTCGAACACGTACGTCCTTACAACTTGAAATGGCCGCGCTCCGGCATCAATTATCCGTTTATCAAGGCACTGCCTAGCGACCGCGGATCGCACCGGCGGACCGGCTGTTGTGGTCGCTGATCGCGACTTTGTGGTCGGGTTGGCGTAGTTCTTTGTGTTTCGTGCAGACGCGAACGGTAGTCGCTTGGCCACGTAATGCATGATTGCCGGACGGGTTATAAAGAGGGAGCCGCGGCGGCCCAGGTCCTGGATGATGTCCACCGGATCGGGCACCGACCATTCCTCCCATTTCATGACGTTTGGAGACCCCAGTTCGTGAATGACTTGTGCCTTTGGCATTTTTCCTTCTGCTAATTCATTTAAGCGGCTTGGTACCCGGCAACATGTCGAAGGATCGCCATGTAATTTGTAATACCCTGTGCGCCGGTCACCAGTTGCTTCTGGTCGAAAATCATGGCCGGCACACCGCCAATTCCATTTGAAATCCAGAAATTTTCCTCGTC